>RGCY01000044.1 GCA_009918865.1 Actinomycetota bacterium | reverse complement strand
GGAAAACGAATTCACCCTTGGCACAACGAATAGGTGGATTGACCTTGCGTGCCTTGAGCACACCACCGGATGCGACACAGAAAATATTGAAGTCGCTTTCGGGGTTGCTCGGGCCGGCATAGGCAGCCGGTGACCACGCTGGCAGGGACGCAAACAGTGCTCCAACGACGACCATCGCTCGCACGCGGGAGCGGCGCCGGAATGCCTTGCGAGACATAGGAGACCCCAATCACAGTAGTGAGGACACAAAAGTACCCCACGGCTGCTAGTCCTACAAGGTGATACGGGGTGCTTATGTGTGCGTAAAGAGCCTAGTCCGACAGTGACGGGCGCGCTGTGGTTCGGTGGGCATCGACAAGTCGACTCAAACGACCACTCGACTGATCTCACCAACGCCGAAGCCAAGTGCACACTTATGGGACACAATCGGGATGCTTGGTGCTGAATCTGGTCGTGGCTAGGCGCTGGCCTGAGGCTCAGCACGCTAAATGGGCATCAGCCGCTCTTGGCCAGCCGGTCACTGTCGTGACGCCGGCTCGATGTTCAAATGACCGAATCGTCGGATTCGACGGCCCGCTCGGGCGTGGCTTTGGTCGCGGAGTGCCCACGCGACTTAACTGTCTTCCACACTCGCGCCCAGCGCTTGGATGCATCGGCCCCTGCTCTGGCAGCCCATCCACGCGCTTGGTCGGAGACATACTCCGAGATGACCGGGCTACTCCACGTGACCGGAATGGCCTGGGCGGCGTCCACGATGGACTTGAGGTCAGCAGTCACCCGAGCCAGGCTTTGCCGAGCCAGGGCTTCCTGAGCATCCAATTCATTTTCCTTGCGACGACCCATGGCACAAGCGTAGCCATCGGCGAGCGCGCTCGTGAGATGTTGTGCGAGGAGTGGCTAGGGCGCAGGCGCTGGCCCCCACCATGATGACACCGTGAGACGACCCTCCTGGCTGAATCGAACCGTTGTGGTTCTGACTCTGGTGTCACTGACGCAGGACGCAGCTAGTGAGCTGCTCTACCCACTCTTGCCGATTTTGCTCACCACAGTGCTCGGGGCACCGGCAGCGGTCGTCGGAATCATCGAAGGCTTGGCGGAAGCTGCAGCCGGCGCTGCGAAGTTGATTTCAGGACGCGTGTCGGACCGCATTGGGCGCAAGCCGGTAACCGGCGTGGGCTACGCACTAGCCGCGTTGGGGAAAGTCTTCGTAGCAGCGGCCGGCGCATGGCCGATGGTCATGGTCGGCCGCGTCACGGACCGGCTGGGTAAAGGAACGCGCGCAGCGGCTAGAGACGCGTGGCTGGCATCGAGTGTGGAGCCACGGCACTTGGGTCGTGCCTTTGGATTTCACAGAATGGGCGACACGGTCGGCGCGGTTATTGGGCCGCTGCTTGGTCTACTCATCCTGCATGTGTCACATGGAGACGTGCGTCACGCGCTGTGGATTGCCGTGATTCCGGCGGTGCTCTCGGTGGCACTCGTCACGCTCGCAGCTGAAAGACGGACAACACACAGCCGCGGTAACCGGACGGCATCGCACAGTCCAGCCATGGGCACAGTGCTGACTGACGCGCAGGACTCGCAATCCGGCCGGTCAACTCCTGCAGCGGTGGCACATAACCAGCCGCTGCCCACAGCATTTTGGAGGGTTGCCGTCACTCTCGCAGCGATATCGCTAGTCAATTTTCCAGACGCGTTATTGATGCTGCGGCTTCATGACTTGGGATGGTCAACAAACGCAATTTTGCTGGCATACGTCGCCTACAACCTCGTCTACACGTTGGCGTCCTTCCCAGCCGGAGTGCTGGCAGACCGACTTCCTCCGGCAACTGTGTATGCAATTGGGTTGGTGTTCTTCGCTGCCGCGTATTTAGGCTTGGGCACCGTGGCCGGGGATGCACATTCCTGGCGGACATGGGCGCTGCTGGCTCTGTATGGACTCTTTCCTGCTTGCACCGATGGGGTGGGCAAGGCGTGGGTATCTGCACTGGTTCCGGATGCTGTTCGTGGGCGAGCTCAGGGCTACTTCCAAGCACTGGGTAACGGGGCTGTTTTTGCTGCGGGGTTGTGGGCTGGGCTCATGTGGAATGCCGGTTCGGGTCAAGGGGTAGTGCCGCTACAAGTTTCAGGGGTGTGCGGTGTGGTGGCGTGTGTCTGGATGCTCACTGCGATGCGTGGTGCCGTGCGTCTACGCTGAGACCGACGCGGGTGTGGCGGAATTGGCAGACGCGCCAGATTTAGGTTCTGGTGTCCACGGACGTAGGGGTTCAACTCCCCTCTCCCGCACAGGAAAGTTCAGTTGAGCACGTGCGAATTGCTGGGATTTTCGAACCAGCACTCTGTGCGCGCGATCAGAATGCCCGGCCAGTGATCACCGCTAGTGCCGATGGTTCTTATGGGTGCGCGTATGTGTCGTTTGTTCCGCCACCGCATGGGATTCTTTCTGCTCACTGTCCTTGCTGTGGGAAATGCATGCCCCGTTCGAGACATCACCCGTGGGCGGCGGTGAGACTCGGACTCATGTCAGGGAACGAAAACACGAGATGACACGTCAGTCATGTCAAAGAAGAGCAACGTTCGGGAGGCGACGATGACTGAGATCTCACTCTCTCCATTTCAGAGGCGCGACAACACTCTGGCCGGGTTGGTTATCAACGGACGCTGGCCAGATGACATGCGCGAATGGGTTCATGTGATGCTCGTCGTGACGCGGCTTGCGACAGTTCCCGGGTTGCTCATGGGTAGCGAAATCTTCAAAGCAGTCGCTCAACTTCCTGACAACCCGCGACCCGAAGCAGTTGGCGTCATCATCGACGAAGGACCGGCCGTCAGCACGGGCGAGGAACTCATTGACGTTGAGGCGGCACTACCGAATGCGTTGATGGTGCTGCACCCTCCGAATGCCTGCACACATTCGCCAGGGTTTCGCGACACCGCGCGTGGGATTGTGCTGCTGCCCGGACTACCTCACGTTGGCATGCCCCACCAGGCTGCATGGGTAGAAGTGGAACCGGACGGCACGGTGGCACATCTCTCAACGCGATTGGTCGCCGACGAGGTTGATGACCCGGATGTTGCGGTGCTGACACTGCTACTGACGGCATGAGCGCTGCCTAGTTTGCGACCCCACGATGAGCCAATGCCTCGACGAGACTTCGTAGGGCTTGTCCACGATGAGACAGGTCATCTTTGACCTCAGGAGCAAGTTCGGCATTGGTGAGTTGTTGCCCGAGGGCGACGAAAATTGGGTCGTATCCAAAGCCATCACTGCCGCGAGGTTCTCTCACTAGATGACCTGACATCTCACCACGCACCACAACGCAGTCGTCTGCATCAACGAATGCGACAGCAGCAACAAATGCGGCACTTCGTCGTGCTGACGGCACATCTCGAATTTGCGCAAGAACAAGTTCGAGGTTGCGCTGATCGTCGCCCGTGCCAGACCATCGTGCAGAAAAGATTCCGGGCATGCCATTGAGTGCATCCACACAGAGACCCGAGTCGTCTGCAACCGCCGGCACACCTGTGGCAGAAAATGCCGACCGTGCTTTGAGAATTGCATTGCCTTCAAAGTCTGGGGCGTCCTCAACAACATCGTCCACATAGCCAGGAAAATCCGCGAGCGTCAGGACTTCACAGCCGATGCTGTGCGTAGTCAAGATTCTCTGGAGTTCCACTCGCTTCTTCTGGTTGCGTGTGGCAAGAACAATGCGTGCAGGGAACACCATCGTCAGGCCAGTGCGCGCACTTGTAGTTCGGTGAGTTCGGCACACCCTTGTGCACCAAGACTGAGTAACTCGTCAAGCAGTGCCCGGCTGAAAGGTTGCTGTTCGGCAGTCCCCTGCACTTCAACGAACTGACCATTGCCAGTCATGACAATGTTCATGTCTGTGTCAGCACGACTGTCATCGTCATAGTGCAGGTCTAGTCGTGGGACTCCATCGACTATGCCGACACTGACGGCACAAACGGAATCTCGAAGTACGCGACTCGCATCCTTGACATGCCCCTGAGCGTGTGCCCAGGAGATGGCATCGCGTAGCGCAACGTATGCGCCGGTGATAGCAGCCGTGCGAGTTCCGCCGTCGGCTTGCAGCACATCACAGTCAATGATGATGGTGTTCTCGCCGAGTGAATCCATGTCCACAACAGCGCGCAGTGACCGCCCAATCAAACGGCTGATTTCTTGGGTGCGGCCGCCGAGTCGACCCTTTACTGATTCGCGTTCATTACGAGTGTCGGTGGCACGCGGCAGCATCGCATATTCAGCAGTGACCCAGCCGCGGCCGCTGTCTTTCAACCAGCGCGGCACGCCTGGTGTGAAGGATGCAACGCACAGAACTCGTGTGCCACCAAAAGTGACAAGGCACGAACCTTCGGGGTGATCGAGCCAATTTCGTTGAAATGTCACTTGGCGCATTGCGTTGTCAGCGCGACCGTCGCTGCGTGGAGCTGTTGTCATGTGCAGCAGCCTAGGCGACTAAGCAGTGACCACCATGCCCGGAACTGCTAACGCAACCGGTCCGGCGAATCGCGCTACTGCTTCAGCAAGTTCCCGGTCGTGCCCACCTTCGAACTCATTCCACTGCACGGTGTGCGTGAGAAGCAGCGATTTCGCGTGTGCCCTTTGTGCAATGTGCGCGGCCATGCCTGCGCTCATGTGCAGACCAGTCGGTAGTGGGGGTTGGTTGTCGGCTGGTTCCACGAACGATGCCTCAAAGAGTGCGATATCAGCATCCCGGGCCAACGCGACCAGCGCTTCGCACTCGGCGGAATCACCCGAGTAGGCAAGAACCTTGTTACCCATCTCCACCCTGAAGCCATAGCTTTCGCCCGGGTGATCAACCACAACCGGCGTGACGTGAGTGTTAGCCCCCAAAGCCACCGCTCGTTGCGCCGCGAGAACCTTGAACTCAAACACATCGGATAGATCGGTCCTCGCATCGCCGTTGTAGGCGGCAGCGATGCGTTGGTGAAGCCCAGCAGGACCAAACACAGGAAGTGGTGTGCTGCGTCGGTGTGGGCCGTGCTTAAGCAGCACGTACAGGGCCGTGAGATCCACACAGTGATCAGCGTGCATGTGACTTATGAAAACTGCGTCCAACGCAGTTGGGTGCGTGTGGGCTAAGAGCGCGCCCAAGGAACCATTGCCCATGTCAAGCACGATGACAGCGTCGTCGCCGGCGAGGAGGTAGCAGGACGCGGCAGAGGTTGGGCTTGGATACGAGCCAGCACAGCCCACAACTGTGAGCTTCATGAGGTGTGAGCGGTGCCCGTCTGCTGATTACCGAGCCAGGCATATGTGTCAATCACCGTTTCAACCAAGTCACGAAAACGCAAGCCATGCGACAACGCAGCAGCAGGGTTCATCTGCAACATAGGTGCAGATTCGCCACCAGCCCAGAGCGGGAATTCAGATTCCCGGTTTTCACACTGTTGCGCAGAAGACCACACAAGTTCTGCTTCGGAATTCAGCGCGCGCTTGATGGTGGTCAACATTTCACCGAACGTGGTCTTCGGCGCTGCGCAATGGAATGCGCCGGCGCTGCCTTGTTGCAGGAGCCCTAACACGAACGCCGCTTGATCGCGGGCATCGATGTATTGCATTGCGGCATCCGCTGGCTCAGGACATTCCACGGTGGATTGTTCAGCGATGCGTTGCACCCACGTCGGGAAGCGCATCGTGTAGTCGTGCGGCCCGATGACGTATGTCGGTCGAATGATCAGAGGGGCTTGAAATCTGGCGAGGGTTTGGCGTTCGGCAAGCACCTTGAGTGGACCATATGTCTGCGCGTCTATCGCCACCGTGTCTGCGTTGTTTTGCACTGCGGTGGTGTCGCACACCTCTGCCGATTCATCACTGTCAGCGGCGATGTTCGAGGCATAGACCGACACAGTTGAAATGAACACATACCTGCCAGCACGGTCCCCAAGTGCATCCGCAACTGCATCCACCTGATGTGGCCGGTAAGCGCAGACATCAACTGTGGCATCCCACTGCCGACCAGCCAATGCGTCGAGCCCACTCTCTCTGTCCGTGATGATGTTTTCTGCACCGGGAACCGGGTTGTTTCCTCGGTGCACGAGAGTCACCTCATGACCAAGGTTCATGGCGTGCTCTGCGATGGCGCGACCAACGAACCTCGTGCCGCCAATAAACAAAATTCGCATGGTTGCAGCCTATGGCGCAACGCACAGGACACAGAAGCACCAGCGAGAGGAGTCGACGGGTCGACCGTCGTGGGCAGGTCAACTGCGCACAAGCAGCGCGTTTGATTTCACTGTTCTGGGATGAATGGGCAATGCCTGCAACCAGAGCGGCAACACCAGCCGCGCGTCATGTGGTAAGCCGCAGTCATGACGAATAAACGGGTCCGAGGGTCGTCGTACCCTGCTGCACCGATTGCAACAGCTGCATCGTGAGCGGCCATGATTTCGGCATAGTCAGGCTCGTCAGGAGAAAGCCGCGATGGCAGCGGCAACAGTGGGGATGGTCGAAGGTTGCTCATGCCAACATCATTTGGGTCATCGGGCGCCATCTGCGCCTGCGATGTCAAAACCCAGAAACCGACTCGCGAGTTTCGCAAATCGAGCAGGGTCGCCAGTGGTGTCAAACGTGTGCGTGGGTTGCGCATGGTTTGCCAGCAAATCTCGCTCAAGCAAACCTCGGTAAAGATCTTTCGCCGTTTCTTCTGCGCTCGACACGAGGGCTACAGAATCCCCCATCACATATTGAATGACGCCGGTGAGGAACGGGTAGTGGGTGCATCCGAGGATCAGCGTGTCTATGTTTTGCGCAACAAGCGCTTTCAGATATTCGTGAGCGCAGGTAAGCAACTCATCTCCCTGCGTCACTCCAGCTTCAACAAACTGAACAAACTCTGGGCACGCCTGACTGTGAACTTCGATGGCCGGATTTGCGGCGAGTGCATCGCGGTAGACCTCTGACTCAATTGTGGCGGTGGTGCCAATGACGCCAACCCGACCATTGCGTGTGACAGCTGCCGCCCGGCGTGCAGCCGGAACTACCACTTCAAAAACTGGAACATCAAACTGCAAACGAGCATCACGCAACACTGCGGCACTGGCAGTGTTGCACGCGATAACCAGTGATTTGACGCCACCATCAACGAGTTGTTGCAGCAATTCCAAGCTGTATTCACGAACGGTCGCAAGAGACAGACCGCCGTAAGGCCCACGCGCTGTGTCGCCCACGTACCAAATTGATTCGCCCGGCAGTTGATCAAGAACTGCACGCACAACTGTGAGACCACCAACGCCGCTGTCAATGAATCCAATGGGGGCGTTGCGGTCTGCTTCGGCGCGAACGAGTGGTTGCGAACTCATGACAACCCCACCCTACTTGGACGGTGGGAGCATGAAGAGCGCTTGCACCAAACCCTCTTGAAGCCACGTCAGCCAGTCATAAACCCCATGTGCTGCAGTCGTTTCATCTTCATCTCGATCTTCTGTGATGCCCAGACGAGTTCCCAAGACAAGTCTGAGGTCCGTGAGCACTTGAACACATTCGTGGGCCTGGTCTTGACTCAACCGAAACTCCGGTTGTGCATCAACCAACGACTCCAACACTGCTCTTGAACGCACCGCGCGCTGAGTGCGCAACTGCTGTTCCGTGAACCGCCGAAACTCTGCGGCCGCAGCAGGGTCACCTGAAAATGCATCGGGGAAGAGCCGGTGCACGGCTGGATCTTTGGGTGCGGCAACCGGACGCGCATTGAACTGTGCGGCTAGTTGCTCAAAGGCGTCGAATGAGTCCGAGCTTTCAACCACTGTTTCGTGTATGAGTTCGACGACATCTTCAATCAGAAAAACCAATAACTCGCGCTCGTTAGGTTCAAGCAACGCACTAACTGACCCGTCGGGATTGAGTGTGAAGGCGCGTGCCATGAATGTCAGCCACCTTGCTCAAGAGTCGCCCACAAGCCGTACCCGTGCATCGCTTGCACATCGCGCTCCATCTGCTCGCGGCTTCCAGCATTGACGACCGACTTGCCATCGTTGTGCACTTGCCACATGAGCCGCTCGGCCTCTGCGCGGGAATAGGCAAAGTGAGTCATGAAGACCCACGTCACATAGGACATCAAGTTGATTGGGTCGTTCCAGACCACCACAGTCCACGCCAGCGTGACCTGTTCAGACTCGCCGGTTTGCTCATGGGTGAGTGAACCGACATCTAGGTCTGGGTTCACTTCAGGTGGTGCGATTGACACCCTCACATCGTTGCACAGCCTGTACCTGACACCACCGTTATGCGCCGCTCACGCTCAACACATTCAACGCAAGGCGCGAGATGCCTCCACTGCCGTCCGAACGACGAGGTCGCCTAAACGCGCTGAATCTTTCGCATTGACAGCGCGTCCGGAATAGATAAGACCCACCGCGGCTCCGAGTCCGGCGACCCCCGTCAACCCGGCTGTGAAGGTAGTGACGCCGAAGGCAGGGTCATCATGACTGATGTGCCAACGAGGTGCGCTCATGCTTTCCGTGTCAGAAATTGCAAGGTCCACTGCTGTTGCACCACGCGGACGCCTTCCACCGACTCGCGGTGCATGCGCTGCCGCCGCGCCGTCGACGCCGCTGTGCAGCACGGTTGCAACAGTCACGATGTCATCCCCGTCGGCCAACCACAAACAGGCCATCGCGCCAGCAGCATCTGCCAACTTGCGCAGAAGTGGCATGGTCGCATCACGTAAATCAGATTGCACAGTT
>RGCY01000043.1 GCA_009918865.1 Actinomycetota bacterium | reverse complement strand
GGTTTCGCGCCACCACGGTGGTTTCGCGCCAGCAGTGGCACCTAGGCACAGGAGTAGGACTGCGGCGGCATCTTTGACCTCGGCGATTAGTTGTGCGCGCGCGTTCTCAGGATTGGTGCCATCGAGTACGACCGCCCCCATCTCGCGAGCAAGGCCGGCAAGTTCCCCATCCACTCCCACGGTGACGAGTTGAACATCTGCGGCCGCGGCGCCGAGAAGATAGGAAACGCGCACGTTGTGCAACTCTCCTGCGGCGCGCCCTATAGCAATTGCAGACGCAGGGTCGTCAACGTGGACATGCACTTTCCAGACTCCATCGCCACCAACAACAGCCAAACTGTCACCAAGATTCACCAACTGCGACTGCACATCTGCGACATCGCGCGCACGGGCGCTCAGCACATACATCACTTCATACGCAGGACCGGTATAAGCAGCGCGCAAAGCCGCAAGGTCACACGAGCGAGCAAGAACTGGCGCTGTCCATTCTGGGCGCACTACACCGGTGACCACTTCGGCCAACGCGTCCAGCACCACAACAACTGCTCGACCTCCAGCATCCACAACACCGGCTTCAGCAAGTTCGGCCAAGTGATTGGGAGTGTCGATGAGAGAGGCACGCGCTGCATCCGCGGCAGCGACACATACCTGCGCAAGGTTCGCACCAAGTTGCGCCGCTGTTTGGGCCGCGGTAGCTGCATCCGCCGCAACACTCAGCATGGTGCCATCGCGTGGATCTGCCACGGCTTCGCGGCCAGCATCAGCAACTGAACGGAGAACCTGTGCCATTGCGGTGGCATCAATGGGAGTGTTCGGTTGAACTGCCGTGTCGAGAATGCCGCGCAACATTTGACTCAAGATGACACCCGAGTTACCCCGCGCACCAAATGCAGCGGCACGGCCCATCACGCGAGCAATCGTTGCGAGGTCGGCGTCCGGGGGTAGCTCTTCGAGCGCGGTGAGACCGGCTTGAAATGTCAAAGACGAGTTGGTTCCTGTGTCTGCATCCGGGACTGGGAAGACATTGAGGTCATTGATTTGCTGGGCATGCTCAGCGAGCGCTTCAGCGGCCGCAAGAGCCCACTGGCGCATCAGGGCGGGAGTTAGCACCGCCACGGCAGCCCCGGTCACAGCCTTAACGCTAGCCGTCACCCGGGGCAGTTCCCGGTCTGCGCTGCGCACCCGAATGAGCCCAGATAGGTGCGCCCCGGTACTCTTTACAGGTTGCCTAGGCCGTGTGTGACCCGTTCACTCCGCCTGGACAGTCCTCGGCGTAGTCCCCTTTGCACCTGCGAAGTTGACCCCAAGACTGTCGGGCACACAGACTCAAGAAATTCGTTCGAGAGTACCGAGAAGAAGGAGCACGGCTGTGGCTGCTCACTGTGACGTCTGCGGCAAGGGCCCCGTTTATGGCCACTCCATCTCGCACTCCCACGTGCGCACCAAGCGTCGTTGGGTTCCGAACATTCAGCGTGTCCGCGCGCTTGTGTCGGGCACGCCCAAGCGACTGAATGTGTGCACGTCATGCATCAAAGCCGGCAAGGTAACTCGCGCCTGATTCACCCTCGCGCCTGATTCACCAGGGTGCAGCGGTGCTACCGCCACTTCCACGCATGCTCGACCGGTCCAATGCCTTTTCCTAGTGCGTACCCATGTGCAATCGCACCCGTGATGTACGCCTTCGCTTCGGAAACGGCGTGTGGCACATCCATTCCATGAGCTAAGCCAGCAGCAATCGCACTAGCCAAAGTGCAGCCAGTGCCATGTGTGTGAATGGTGTCTGACCGCGCCGCGGTGAACCACTGGTGATGTGAACCGTCACTGAGCACATCACTTGCCAATGCGTGTTCAGGCGCAGCATTTGGTTCATCTAATCCGTCTAACGCGTGCCCACCTTTGACCAACGCCCACTCAGCGCCTGCTGTCACCAGCGCATCCGCGACTGCAGATTGACTGCCTGCATCAACAACGGACACTGTGGCACTTCCCAGCGATGCCAGCAGTAGACCTGCTTCTGGAATGTTCGGGGTCAACACCGTGGCCAAAGGGATGATGTCGCTCGCCAAGGACGCTGTTGCTTCGTCAGTCAGCAACGAATCTCCATGCTTGCTCGCACACACTGGGTCAATGACAATCGGAGTGCTTCCTTGCAACGGGGTCAGCAACTGCTTAACGCAGGCAACCAACTCAGGGGTGCCGAGCATGCCCACTTTGACAGCATCTGCCCCAATGTCGTCCATCACGCTGCGAAATTGCGCAACCACAGCGTCCACGGGAAGTGGCCACACACCTTGCACGCCCAATGAGTTCTGCGCCGTGATGGCGGTGACGACGGTGAGGGCGTGGGCACCACATGACATGGTGGATTTGATGTCAGCTTGAATTCCTGCACCGCCGCCGGAATCAGAACCGGCAATCACAAGAACGACAGGTGGTCTGCTCACCAGGGCAGCGTACGACTGCTGCTTCCCGTCGACTCACCGGAAGTGTTCGTACCCTGCAGACCCCACCCAGGGTTCACCGCGAACGAGCACCTCTGGTGCGCCAACACTGACGGTGCCAATCGCAACAAAGCCATCAGGGATGACGTCGTGATGCGGAAATGTTGCCGCGACAAGGTGGTCTTCACCGCCGGCGTACTGCCAACTGCGAAGGTCGTGCTTCAACATCTCTGCTGCATGGGCAATCGTGGCGTTGACGGGTAAGGCTTCGGGCTCGATATCGATGGTCACCGAACTTGCGCGAGCGATATGACCAAGATCCACAAGCAACCCATCGCTGGTGTCAATCATGGCTGTGGCTCCGGCAAGAACCGCATGCTCAGCGGCCACATAATCCGGTTGCGGCCTCGTGTGCGCTGCAATCAGGGTCGCATCCACATGCTGAATTGCGCCAGCCATCAACGCTGCCAGCCCCGCAGCCGCCCGGCCCGGCGTGCCAGCAAGTGCCAGCACATCACCGGGCTGTGCACCGGCGCGCGTCACAGCCGGTTTGCCGCGCAAATCACCAAGTGCGGTGGCTGATGCAACGAGACTCCAACCTGCAGTTGTGTCTCCACCCACGAGCACTGCGCCGGCGCGCGTGCATTCACTCACTAAACCATCTGCAAAATCTTCGACCCACGACACCGCGGTGTCTGCTGGTGCAGTCAGTGAAACCACGAGCGCGGTCGGGTGACCGCCCATAACGTGCACATCAATGAAGTTGCGTGCAGCAAGTTTGACTCCCACATCAGCACCGGTTGACCACTGGTCACGAAAGTGAACGCCCTCGACCACCGCATCCGTGCACAGCACACAGTCACCGCGAGTTGTGAGCACAGCAGCGTCATCGCCGACTCCGATGCGCACCCTGGAATCGCTGGCCCACTGCGCTGGCATGCGCGAGCGCACAAGTTCGATAACTCCGCGCTCGCCGAGGTCGGCAATGGTTGCCACGGCGCGCTCCTCCTCCACGTTACTTGAGACCTTCATGGACTACCCTCATGCAGCGTATGCCACATTTCACGCTCATTCAGGTTGCCCCTGAATCTCGCCATCGCTATCTGCGTGCCCGTTGGCACTGCTGCGTTCGAGTTGCGGTTGCGCTGGGGTTGTCTGTTTCACTCACCGCCTGTGGGGCGACCACAGTTTCGTTGAAGCCCCCCACGCCCACAGATGCCACAGTGATGGAAACCTGCTCCACGCTGAAGGACTCCCTCCCTGCTCGCTTGCGAGGTCTGCACAAGGTGGCGACGAACCCGGCTTCAGATTTGACAGCAGCGTGGAGCGACGCTGCGAACAGCATTGTGGCTCTGCGCTGTGGAGTCGAGTCTTTTGACACCGCAACGGCAGACATCCTGAGTGTGAACGATGTTGATTGGGCTCCCACACAACGTGACCGTGGCACAAGTTTTGTCACGGTTGGTCGACAGGTCACTGTGCAAGTTGATATCCCAGCAACGCTACGACCTGAAGCGTCATATCTCGTGCCATTGGCAGATGCCATCGCACGAGATGATCAACGAGCATGGAGTAACTCACTCCTGATGCTTGCCACATTTGTGGGAACAACGAGATACTCGTGAATCCGGGCATGGTGTTCACTTCATTCACCAGTGCACTGCCATCGGGGAGCACGAAAAAATCAACCCGCGCTAATCCCTCGCATCCGAGAATCTCGAAAACTTCGCACGCAAGCCGACGCACATCTGCGGTCACATCGGAGGGTAACGCCGCTGGAACAATCAAGTCCGCGGCATCGTCCAGGTATTTCGCCTCATAGTCGTAAAACTCGTGCCCTTCACGCACGACGATTTCGGCCGGCACACTTGCTTGCGCACTGCCGTCACTTCCGGTGAGAACCCCCACTTCAATCTCTCGCGCATTCAGCACGGCTGCTTCAACCAGCACGTGTGGGTCGTGCTGCAGCGCTTGCTCCACGGCAGTCGCAAATTGTTCACCGCTCGCGACTTTGGAGATGCCAACACTCGAGCCTGCACGAGCAGGTTTGACAAATACTGGCCACATGAGTTCTGCGGCTCGACCAGCGATGGCCCCCGGTGCCTGCAACCACTGCCGATGATGAAACGCGAACCATGGGACCACGCGCACACCGTGAGCGCTGAGCAGCGCCTTGCAATGTGCCTTGTTCATCGCGGCTGCAGATGCAAGAACACCAGAACCGACATACGGAACGCCGGCAAGTTCAAGCAACCCTTGAATCGTGCCGTCTTCGCCAAACGGACCGTGTAGAACGGGAAAGACCACATCAACTGCACTCAAGAGCGCAGTCGGCGCAGTCGCTGAGCGCACGGGTAGCACCTCTTCGCCCCCAGCAGTCACTTCAGGAAGTTTTCCCTGCGAGCCGGCTGCAAGCACTGGCTGCAGAGACCACATGCCGCCACGGTCAATGCCGATGGGAATGACGTCGTATCTCGTGGGGTCAAGCACGCTCATCACGCTCGCCGCTGAGAGGCACGAGATTTCATGTTCGGATGACTGCCCACCGAACACAACCGCCACGCGAATCCTGCGTTCACCGCTGGCCGACTCCGCAGGTGCGGAACCGACATCTCCCAGAGGTGAGTCCGATGCTTTTGAGTTGGCATTCACAATGCGCTCATTATTCACGCAGGAGGCTCGCGCGTGAGCGGTATGCGCATGACGCGCACAGGGCTACCATCGCGCGCATGGCCACAGCGCACTCACCCCACTCAGCATTAAGCATGGATTCGATTGTGGTGACGGCCGGTCGTACGCATGCACCTGGCGACCCCGTGAACCCACCGATTGTCCCCACGTCCATCTACTTACCTGGGGGCGCTCATATGTATTCACGCGAGCACAACCCAACATGGGGTGCACTGGAGGAAGCGATTGGCGCCATGGAGACCGCCACGTGTACCGCCTTCGCGAGCGGTATCGCAGCCATCAGCGCAATCCTGGATTTGGTCCCTCACGGGGGAATCGTGGTGGCACCGACGCACCCTTATTCCGGCACAGGGGCTCGCTTGAAGGAGCTCGAGGCCAGTGGCGCAATTGTTGTGCGTCGGGTTGGAATGGAGGATGCCACCGCGATTTCTGAGGCCGCTCAAGGCGCTTCGCTTGTATGGCTGGAATCACCGACGAATCCGCTGCTTGAAATCTGCGACATCGCGGCTGCCTGCGACGCAGCACATGGGGCTGGTGCACTCGTGGCCGTAGACAACACATTTGCCACCGTGTTTGGGCAGCACGCACTTGATTTGGGTGCGGATATCTGCATGCAAAGTGCCACCAAATACATCGGCGGTCACTCTGACTTGCTCCTTGGGGTTGCAACCACGCGTTCACAATCACTGGCAGAACAACTGCACACGCGACGGACCATGATGGGTGCAACACCGGGCGTGCTCGAAGCATGGCTTGCTCTACGCGGAGTGCGGACGATGGCGTTGCGCGTGCGTCGGTGTAACGAATCGGCATTTGAACTTGCCAAACGCCTTGAAACTCATCCGCAAGTTGAGCGAGTTCTCTACCCGCTCTTGCCGTCCCACCCCCAGCACGCGCTTGCCATGAGGCACATGCCCATGGGTGGTGCAGTGGTGTCATTCATTGTCCGCGGCGATGCCACTGCTGCGCAAGCAGCATGCGACCGAGTGACACTCATCACCCAAGCCACCTCTCTTGGTGGTGTTGAAACAACAATGGAGCGCAGAGCCCGTCATGCTCTTGAACATCGAGACACGCCGGAGTCATTGATTCGTTTGAGCGTGGGCATTGAAGATGTTGAAGATTTATGGAAGGACCTTGATCAGGCGCTCGCCGGTTAGTTGGTCACGCCCATACTTCAGACTTCATGTCTCGCGCCATGAGTTTGGCCAGCATTTCGCGTGGAGATGCTCCGTGGTGTAGCACTTCCACGACCTGACGTGTGATGGGCAGGTCCACGCCATGGTCGTCACCGAGTGCCAGCACACCGCGAGAGGTTTCGAACCCTTCGCACGTGCCTTTTGTGGCTGCGATGGCTTGCGCAACTGCCATGCCTTGCCCAATGTTCACGCCAAATGTGCGGTTGCGCGAGAGCGGCGAGCCACAGGTCGCAACCAGGTCGCCCATGCCAGCCAAACCCGAGAATGTCATTGGGTCAGCACCCAACGCAACGCCCAGCCGTGCAATCTCCGCAAGACCCCGTGTCATCAGGGCCGACTGTGCGTTCTCTCCGAATCCCATGCCAATGCCAATGCCCGCAGCAACCGCAACAATGTTCTTGGCCGCGCCGCCAATTTCCGTGCCAACGACATCATCAGTGGTGTATGGCCGAAATGTGGGACCACCACATACACGTTGTACTTGTTCAGCAACTGATTCATCCGCACAAGCAATCGTTGTGGCAGCCGGCTGTCCGGCAGCAATTTCACTTGCCAGGTTTGGTCCGGAGACAACAGCGATGCGTTCTCGCGACACATTCGCGACCTCATGAATGACTTCGCTCATGCGCAGATGCGTGCCTACTTCAACACCTTTCAGAAGCGACACCACAACCGCTGCCGATGGAATCGCTGATGCCCACTGGGCAAGGTTCACGCGCAACGTCTGAGCCGGAATCGCGAGCACAACGAAATCCGCGTTTGCTAAAGCCTGCTGAACATCTGTGGTGGCGGAAATTGTCTCTGGAAGTTGGTGTTGTGGGTGGTAAGCACTATTGACGTGATTACTGGTGATGTCCGCAGCAATGTCTGCATCACGAGTCCACAAGACTGCTTCGTTTCCCACCTGGGCAGTGAGCGATGCAAACGCGGTACCCCATGCGCCCGCTCCAAGAACGGCAACCCGACTCATGTGCTCATCTCAGCAGAACTCGGGGGCGGTTCCTTGCGTAGATGGGCAACTAAGTCCGTGATGGCCACCATCAGGCGCGCAGTGCCGGCGCGTAGGGCATCTGCATCTTCCGCTCGACCTGCTAAATCGGAAAGGTCCACCGGCGCGCCAAAAATGGCGGAGATTTCACGCCGACGACTAAAACGTGGAAAGCGTGACTTTGGTGGATAGGCATCTTCGGTGCCCCAGACTGCAGCCGGAATTAAAGGCGCACCGCTGAGCAGAGCCAACCTGACAGCACCAGTCTTACCCCGCATTGGCCAATGGTGTTCATCATGTGTGAGTGTGCCTTCCGGAAACAGCGCAACGCAGCCCCCCTCATCCAAGACTCGCCCTGCTGGCACAAGCGCTGCCGATGCATTCGTGGAGCGACGCTCAACTGGAATCTGTCCACCGCTGCGCAAAATCGCACCCATGATTGGAATCTTGAACAACGACGCTTTCCCAAGAAATCGCGGCACGCGACCGTTATCGAACATTGCGGCCCCAAGAGCCAGAGGATCGAGCAGACTTATGTGATTGCAGGCAACGATGGCAGGACCGCGCTTGGGTAGGTGATGCGAATCAAGATAGCGACGGGTGCCAAACAACGGCAACACTCGGCGCACCACAACGGAGATGAACACAAACGCGGCACCTGGTGGATCAAGTGGCGCGACGCGTGGCGGCTGCCGGCTCATGTGTATCTCCTTGATTGAAATCCGATGTGCGTGCTGCAGTCACGGTGGTGAAAATGCGACGCGGGCTCAGACGTTTACCGCCGGAGCCCGCGTTACACAGAAACGTGTCAGCGCTTCTTGGCAGCCTTCTTTGCAGGAGCCTTCTTCGCAGCGGCCTTCTTTGCTGCAGGCTTAGCAACCTTCTTCGCAGTGGCCTTCTTCGCCACAGGCTTGGCAGCCTTCTTTGCAGCCGGCTTAGCTGCGGCGGCCTTCTTCTTGCCACTCACGATTGCCTTGAACTCAGCGCCGGCCTTGAACTTCGGCACGGACGTTGCCTTGATTTTCACGGGCGCACCCGTCTGAGGGTTACGACCGGTGCGTGCCGGACGGTCCGACTTTGAGAATGTTCCGAAGCCGGTGATGGAAACCTTGTCGCCCTTTGCGACAGCGGCGGCGATGGTGTCGATGAACGCTTCAACAGCGTCGGCCGCAGCCTTCTTGCTGCCGTCAAGACGCGATGCAACTGCGTCGATGAGCTCTGCCTTGTTCACAGTACTTCCCCTTGTCCCACGTGCTGTCTGCACATGGTTGTCGTGGATGTTCGCAACGGCGGATTCCGTTGTCTCTAGTGGGAAAACCTAAGCGACAACACACGGCTATGCAAAGGCAGGGGGGCGTGTCGCTGCGCCTAATTCCTCAAGGATTTCATGGGTTCTGACGTGTTGTCAGACCCCTGCGAAACACAGAT
>RGCY01000042.1 GCA_009918865.1 Actinomycetota bacterium | reverse complement strand
GCGGAAGAACACCACCGCACCTGCAGCCAGAGCCACAACTGCGAGCAGAATCAGCTGGGAGGTGCTGATGCCCAGAATGGAACCGAATAAAGCGTTGTCAAAGGAAGGGCCGCGTGCGCCAAACTTTGTCAGCAGTGCCACACCAATAGCGAATGACGATGTCGTGATGACACCGATTGCTGCATCGGCACTGATGCCGCGTTTGCGGGTGACGGTGTTGATGGCAAGCGCACTTGCAATGCCCCAGGCTCCGGCACCCCAGAGGAACAGCGACGCGTTAATCAGCTGACTCGCAGCGAAACCCCCGAAGATGGCATGTGCGAGACCGTGGCCGATGTAGGACATCCCCCGAAGAGTGATGTAGACGCCAATGAGTGCGAGTAACGCACCACTGATGGTGGCCACCACTAATCCCTTTTGAAAAAAGGCGTAGCTGAGTGGGTGTGTCAGCGTGGTCCACCAAGTCATGACGCACCACCTACCTGATTTGGGTGAGTTGCGTGACGTTCGGCCTCCACCACCAGCGGCATACCCAGGTGCTGCAGCACGTCCATGCGCGCACCAAAAGTGCGTTCCAGCACCGGTGGCGTGATGACATCAGCAGGTGAGCCGGATGCAATGATGCCGCGGTTCACGCACACAAGATGCGGTAAGTGTGCGGCCATTCCGTTGAGGTCGTGAGTGGTCAAGATGATGGCGATTCCTTCTGCGTGCAAGTCGCCGAGCAGGTGCAGCACATCGTGGCGCGTGGTCACATCCACGCCACTAGTTGGTTCATCAAGCAAGAGCAGTTGCGGTTGCCTTAGGAGCGCGCGCGCCAGAAACATGCGTTGCTGCTGTCCACCTGAAAGGGCGCGGATTTGTCTGTGGGCAAGTTCAGCAATCCCTAGGCGCTGCAACACATTCATCACATCGGAACGTTCTTGTGGTGATGCCCATGGCCATCGCTTCTGCGGTCGTGCCATGAGTGTGCATTCGAATACTGTGACAGGAAAGTTCCAGTTCACTGTCTCTAATTGCGGCACATAAGCGATGCGAGTTCCCGGCTGGGTTGTGATGGAACCGGTCATCGGAAGCATCTGCCCTAGAAGGGTGCGCAGCAGCGTCGTCTTTCCAGCACCAGAAGGTCCCACCAAGCCCGCGAACACTCCGGCAGGGACATCCCAATTCACGGACTCGAGCACCGGGTGTTCGTCGTAGCCGACTGACACATCGCGCAGTGAAATCAGCGAATTGGCATTGATGTCGTCTCTGGATTGAGTCATGGATTGTGTCTTACTGTGGGTAGGTCGCTGTGTCGGTGACGGTGTTGGCCACATCAAGCGCATCAAGGTTGGTGGCCGTTCCGCCGAGGCCTGTGATCATCGTCCGGTAGTCGTAGCGCAAGAGTCCGACGAGTGAGTGCTCCGTTGCTCCGGGCGCACCAGGCAAGTCGTCATCGCGCAGTGATTCTTCATACTTCGCTCCGGTCGCTCGACCAATTTCAGCGAGCACATTGGACGGAAAGACTTCAGAGCCAAAGATGACCTTCACCTTGTTTGCACGCACCTGGTCAATGAGTCGTGCGACCTCCACTGGTGTTGGGTCTTCAAAGTTCTTGGGCTGCACCGCACCGATGACCTTCCAGCCGAAGTCGCGGGCAAAGTAGGCGTACGCATCGTGGTAGGTGAGCAAGGTGCGTGATGCCGGCGCCAGCGTTGCGGTATCCGCTCGCAGCGCGTTGGCGAGGGCATTCAGTTGCGCTGCGTACTTGGTGAAGTTTGATTTGTAGTCATCGGCGTGCTTTGGATCCTTCTGCACCAATGTGTCGCGGACCACTTCGGCATACTTCAACGCGAAGAGTGGGCTAGTCCACAAATGCGGATTGGGTTTTCCCTCACTCTTGGGGAAGGAAAAGTCATAAATCCACTGGTTCTCCGGCAGCACAGTGGTGCCAAGTTCAACTATGGATGCTCCAGACTTGAGATTTGATTTTGCCAATTCCAAAGTGGGGTCTTCGAGTTTCAAGCCATTGACAAACACCAGGTCTGCACGAGCGAGTAACTCCGCAACCTGTGGCGCCGGTTCAAAGGTGTGGCTGTTGGTGCCCTCAGGCACGATGCCTGTCACGTCTGCGTTGGAGCCGGCAATGTTCGCAACGATGTTGGTCAGTGGAGAGACAGTTGTGGCAATCACTAGTTTGCCCTTGCTGGAGTCACCCACTGATGAGCAACCGGTCAGGGCCAGAAGCGCAACTGTGACGGCAATCCAACCGCGCCAGCGGCGTGGGAAGTGCATCCGAGTGCCTAGCGCTGGAGCAAGCACGCCGCGATGGGGATGACCGAACGGGAATTGCTGACTTCGAAGGCTCACGACATGACCTTATCGCAAATGTTTTGCAATAAGGTGCAGGGGTGGACTTGCTCTAGGTGCGTGGGCAGGGCGCACTCCTGGTGCACGCTAGGCGCATGTCGGTAAAGCAGCAGGTCTTGGATGCCAGTGCTGGTCGCGACCGGGTGACGGACTTCGTGAAAGCTGCGGCGCTACTGCTCGTCGTCATCGGCCATTCACTTGCATGGTTCGTGACGCCTGCCGGAACACTCGACAACACTTTGAATCACGCGCCACAACTGTGGTGGCTGACCTGGGTGCTGCAAATTCTGCCGTTGTTTTTCTTCATTGCTGGCTCTGGCATGGTGCGGTTGGCCAGCGATCGCACGGCGAACCGATACCTCACACGCGCGGCAAATCTCATGGAACCGGCTGTGTTGCTGTTCGCCTTTGCGCTTGGCGTTTCATGCGTGTTGCACTTTGCAGCGCCTGTGAGCATGCAGCGCAACCTCGGCGTTCTGATGGTGCAACTGACATGGTTTCTAGGTGCTTACATGCTTTATGTGGCGCTCGCACCGGTTTTGGCTGCGCTCGGCAAGATCAACGGCGTCGCTGGTTTACTCGCAGCGATTGCCACAGTCGATTGGCTACGCCTTCATGTGAATGAAGGCTTGGGTTGGATCAACATGGTTCTCACCTGGGCATTGTTTGCCGTCATGGGCACCAAGCGAGATGTGCTGCTCAATCTTGCAATCTGGGTGAAGTGGACAGGGTTTGTTCTATCAGCCGCCGCCGCAGCCGTGCTGGTGACCTTTGGTCCGTATTCGCGCGCTCTCATCACAGCCAAGGGGATTCCCGGGATTTCCAACCTAGCGCCACCAACGCTGGTGCTTGCGTGTGCTGGCATGGCTCAAATCTTCTTACTCATGCTGGCGTGGTCAACCTTGGAACAGTGGCTTGGCAATGACACCGTGTGGGTTGTTGTCGCGGTGTTTGGTGCAAGAGCGATGCAGGTCTATCTGCATCACATGTTGTTCTTGGTGCTGTTGGTGTTGCCGTTCCTCGCAGCGAAATCGGTGACTGAACCTTTGACTTTGATGTGGTGGGGTCAGCATGTGCTCGTCTTTGCACTCACGCTGACTCTGGTTTTGCTAGCGGCACCGGGTTTGCGCCGCGGTTCACGAACGTTGGCACGAGCACTTGCGCGAGTGTGGCCGCCTTCGGCTAGACAACGGTTGGCCAACATGTCGCGTGGTTGGGCGCGAGTGCTGATTGCGATGACCGGTGTGTTGCTCTTGATTCAGAGCACCACGGGCATTGGTGACTTCCTAGCTCCGCGCCATGTGGTTGCAGTCACTGTCTATCCACTTGCAACCTGGTTTGTGATTATGTTGCTCATTTCGGTCCAAACCGCGGTCGCAAGCAGCGCAAGCCCACGTGGGCGGTAAGTGCACGAGCAGTCAGCGTCACTCAAGCACTTTCGTCGCGCCGTCGCGCACTCACAGCGATGATGTTCGCAGTCGTTAAGCGCCGGAGCGTTGATTCAACGACCAAGCAGTTGTCAGTCAAACAGTTCTTCGAGAAACGACTTTCGCCGGTAGGGCTTGTGCTGCTGAACAATGACCGGTTGGGCAGCTGGAGCAGGTGCTGGAGCCGTAGCCGGTGCCTGTGCGGTTGACCAGCGAGATTCAGCGTCGACTAGGCGTTCAAGTTCGCCCCGATCGAGAAAGAGGCCGCGGCAGTCTGCGCACTGGTCAACTGTGACTCCGTTGCGCTCGTACTGACGCATCTGGCCTTGACATTTCGGGCAGATGAGGTTGGTCATAGGCAGATTTTGAATCTCTTCGCCCTTTGCCGCCACTCGAGGTCAAGCGAAGGGACAATCCAGGCCACAACCCGGCGCATCAAAGTCGCGCGTTGATGCGCGCTGCGCCCAAAGGGCGCCGCCTTCCTTGGCACGAGCGCCTGACGACCTATCCTTAAACACCGCCGGGTCGCGTTGCGACCGCCGACCCGGACAGTCAATCTTTGCAAGTGAAGAGGTCAAGATGAAGCGAGTCGGCGCAAGTCTGGTGGCGCTCCTTGCGCTCGTAGTGGCTGGATGTGCGGACAAGGCGGCGACATTGACGCTGCAGCAAGCTATTCAAGGTCAATCGCGTGCTGCGTTGGGCAAGGAAAAGCCAGTGTTGGCGGTGTGTGGGGCATTGCGAGTTATCGCGCAAAACCCTAGAGCCGTAGGACTCGATGATTTACGTGCCGGCGCGAGCACATTGAAGATGGGTGTGCAAGGTGCTGCAGCATGGGTCAACTTGGCCGCTGAGGTGCAGAATCGTGCCGGTGCCAACTGGATGAAAACTAGCCGAGCAAGTGCAATGCTCTTTCGCGATTGGCTGCTGTTCTCCCAACCCATTCTTCAGAACTTTGACAGGGAAAGTGCAACATCGTCGCCGGATGTCGCGGCGATTACCAAGAACTTGCGTGGGCTCCAAGGTGCATGCACCGCCATTTACGGTTCAGCCGATTACAACGTCGTGCAGTGACTTTTTGGGAAGCAACGTTGAGCGATATTCACCGCGCTCTGAAGCGTGCAACTCTCCAAATTCTCCTCATGCTGCGTGGGGTGTGATCGATGACTGAACGAGACAGCCAAAACGCGAGAGCCATGCACGGCTGGACGGACGTGGTGCTCAGTGTCGACGACGCTGTGGTCTATGCAAAGCATCGCGTGGGTGAAGGAACGCCCGTGGTGTTCTTGCACGGCTTCGGCGATTACGGAGACTGTTGGCAGGGCCTGCTTGCCCGATTGCCACAGGCGATTGATGTAACTCTTGTTGACTCATTGGGTCATGGTCACAGTGGCTACCCACGCAGTGGCTGCGATGCAGTTGCGCGTCGAGACGCGGTTATCGCACTGCTCGAAACTCACACCGGAGCGGCAGTCTTAGTCGGACACTCCATGGGCGCTGCCACTGCCACGGCGGTTGCTGCACATCGCCCGGATTTAGTGCATGGGCTCATTTTGGAAGATCCACCGTGGTGGAAACAGGAACTGGACGCACAACCTTTGGTCGCATTCAAAATCGGGCGCGATGAACCCATCGTGAAATGGATTGAAGGTTTGCAAAAGAGCACGGTTGCAGATGTGACTGCGTCATGTCGCGACGAGCATCCAAACTGGGATGAAGTGGAGTTTGAGCATTGGGCTCGAAGCAAACTTCGAGTTGACCTTTCCGGAGTTGATTTGCCGTATCGCGAAATCACCGCGTCGGTCAGGCAGCAGTGGGAACACATAACCTGTCCGGCGCTACTGCTCACGGGTGACCCAGCCAAAAGCGGCATCGTCACGGATGATGTTGCGGCCGATTTCCTTGCCACTGTGACTAACTCGCAGCGCAGTCACCATGAGCAAAGCGGACATGATGTGCGCCGCGATGATGCGCCCGGAGTCAGCACTGCCATCACTGCGTTCCTTGCGCGGCTTGGTGCCCCCACGCAGGCATCTGCGTAGGCTGAGACTGCGGCGCAACCATCGCGTTGTTGAACAAGAGCACGGGAGGAATGAACGTGGGAACCGTGAGTGTGCTGACGGGCACGCTGCAGACCTATGCCTGGGGTCGTGTGAATGCCATGAACACATGGCTACCTACTGCTGCCGACGGTCCGCATGCGGAGTTGTGGTTCGGAGCGCATCCCAATGGTCCATCGATGGTCGTGAACGGTCCACACATGAACGCAGAGAGCGCACCGCTACTTGTGAAACTACTTGCGGCTGGTTCACCTCTGTCGATTCAGGTGCACCCCGACGCCGCCGGAGTCCGCTTGCTTGAGTCTGCGTCAGAGACGGCAGGTTTGCTTGCTGATTGCGCGGTGAAAGCCGAAGCACTCATTGCATTGGAAAGTTTCGCAGTGCTGGCTGGGCTTCGGTCTGCTGCTGAGGCGCATCGAATTTTGAGTGCTGGGTTGCCTGCTAGCTCACGGGCGTTAACCGCCTTAGAGCAGGGCGAGCGCATCAGCGCAATCCGTGAGATCTTCGAACAGCATGAGCCTTTCGATGCGCAGGCAGCATTGAACGCGCTACCTGCGAATGAACGCGCAGTGATGGAGTCGGTCGTTGCCACGTACGCAGGTGATTCCGGATTGCCGGTCGCTTTCATGATGCACGCGCGAGTGCTTCAGCCCGGACAGGCAATGTTTGTCAATGCGAGCTGTCTGCATGCCTACGTCAATGGCTTTGGTGTTGAAGTGATGACGTCAAGTGACAATGTTTTGCGTCTCGGACTCACACCGAAACAGGTTGCCTTGGAACCTGCGCTATCGATTCTCAACCCAGATTTGCAGCCCGACATCGTGAGCATTGCCGACGCAACGCTCAGCATTCCCGGGTTCCCTTTCAGTGTTCAACGAGTGACACATGGGTTGGTATTAGTTCAGCAACCGGGAACAATCGTGTTGTGTGTGACCGGGAGTGCACAGGCTGACTGCGGAGCTGCTGTGAGCACAGGTCAAGCGGCGTTCCTTCATCATGGCGAGTGCTCATGGCAGGTCGATGGCGAGATTTACATCGCACGACCTACGGGCGATAACTAACCACGCCTGCGGAAGTGCGAACGGCGACGCGGTTTCCGCCGCTGAGGTAGGCATCAGTCACCGGTCCCACGAGACCATCAGCAACTGCTGCAGGCGCCGTGATGTTCGCGGCAAAGAAGGTGGAGCGTGGCGCTGAGACTCGCCATGCGCCGGCTGCGGAACGCCATGAAAGCACGACCTTGCTCGCGGTGTCTGCACCAGCCGCGATGTCAGCAGTGAGTCGCAATGCGGTGGTGCTGGTGAGTGCGGTTCCACCTGAATCGACAACATCGCGAACAACGAGATCATCTGGAGTCTCTGGATCCCACAAGCCCATGCGCACGCTGCCATTGGATGCGAGCCACGCCAACGCAATGTTGCTACCAAGGGGTGCTGCGGTCAGCGAAGTAGAACCAGCCGGGATTGGCACGGATTGCCAGGTCGACCAACGCTTAGTTGTGGGACTGAACAGAGCGAATGTCACCGAATCTCCAACCCGGCACAGCAACAGGTAGCCAGAGCGTGCCCACGAACTTGCGGTTGGAATACACCGAGCAGGAGCATCGGGCACGGCTGTGAGGCGCGCAGTGGCATTGGTAGCGCTGTGCAAAGCGAATGCCGCACCAGTGGTTGTTCCCACAGCCACGAACCAACGCTGGGCCTTGGTGCGGTTGTTCACGGCGATGGTTGGCGCGCCGATGCTCGCTCCCGCGATGGACTGTTCTTGCGCGACAGTGCCATCAGCCGCAACGCGCGTGACCGTGATTGCACCGCTGGAAGTGCGGTAAGCGGCGGTGTCCGCAGACGCCGTGGCATCGGATGTGGCAAGTTCAGTGGCATCGCGCAAAATCTTTAGTGGCTGCATCCGAGGGTGGGTTGCTGCAGCGGATGTGCGCCAGTCATAGAGAGACGCACCAATCACATTCCCGCCGGCAGATTGCACGGCGGCCACCATCTTGGCTGCCTGTGTGGGGCTTTGTCCGCTACCGCCGATGAGGTGGATTCGAGCCCCTGCGCCCACGAGTTGTCGTAAGCGCGTGATGGTTGCGTTCGTGAACTTTGTGGCATCCGAATAACCGTTGTTGCGCTTAATCTGCTGACTCCAGTAAGACATCGGCATCCAGACCGATGTGTAAGGAGAAAGTGCCGCCCAAGGGAAATTTGGCCACAGGGTTCGCGAAGATTCCAGGGTGTAAGGCGTGTAGGTGATTGCGGCGACACCGATGTCAATTCCGGATGCGCGAAGTTTTTTATCGAGCCGATGCATCAAGCGCACCGCTGCAGCACTGCGTAGCGGAACATTCTTGACCTTGGTGGATTCGAGATCTAAACCAATTCCGTCAACGCCAAGGCGAAGCATCGCAATTGTCTTGCGGTAATCGCGCATTTCATCATCGTGAGTGGGCAGGTACCAACCGACAACGCTCAATCCAAGTTGGTGAGCACGGTTGATGATGGCTTTCAAGCGCGCCGGCTCCAAAACCAGATCGGGAACGCCTGCCTTTGTGGTTTGGATGTAAATAGTCTGGTAGCCAGCAGCCGCAACTTTGTCCACATCAGCGGATTTGAATGCCGTGCCACCGAACTGCTTTGACCAGTCATAAACGTCGAGCCACGTGCCACTGCCACGGAACGGTTTGAGCATCCCCGATGTGGCTGGGCCAGCAACCGCTGAGGTGGCAGGTGCTGCTGCGCGCACCTGTGAGGGAGCCGCACTGGTGGCCACTGCAACCGAAGTCGGACCTAGCAGCATCAAGGTCAAAACGACTGACCACATCCGTGCAAGACCGGACCAGCGCTGCTGGGCTTGAAGTGCCGTAGATGTGTGGGCGTGCTTGCCTGCGCCGGTCGTGGGTGAACCGGCGTGCTCGTGGGTGTTGGCGTGCTTAGCGCGCCGATGTAGGGGAAGCATCGCGGACCACTTT
>RGCY01000041.1 GCA_009918865.1 Actinomycetota bacterium | reverse complement strand
CTACCATGGCGAGGGTCCTGACATTCGGGGGCATGCTGATGGCGGGTGTCCTGACCAGGAACGTCTTCGGGGACGCCTTGGGTGTTTCAGTGGAGGACTACGCGGCGCAGGCGGTTGACACATTCCTGACCGGACAGGCCACTGATGCCTACCGCAACACAATTGGCGGGTCGAACGATGCGAGACTCCGTCCAGGCGAAGCGCCGTGACCCGCGTCACCGGCGGCCATTGCTTTTCGTAACGGATGGCCGCTTTGCATCGGTCACTTGACCGATAAATTGCCGCGCTGCCGCGTCGGCTGTGCGAGTGCCGCTGAAGGGATACGACATTTCAGCGACCCAGATCCGGAGTCGAGTCGCGGCCGGGCAATCGATAGCAGGGATGGTTGCACCTGCTGTGGCCGAATACATCGAGCAACATGCGCTTTACCGCTGAGCTCCCAGCGGCGCGTATGACAGGCTACGCCCCGTGACCGCCGCCCCCCGCGCTATTGAATGGGCGCGCTTGGCCGCCGCTGCCGCCGCTGACAAGCTCGCAACCGACATTGTCGCGATGGATGTTTCGCAGACCATCGGCATCACGGACATATTTCTTGTGTGTTCAGCTTCCAATGACCGGCAAGTGCGCGCCATCGTTGACGCGATTGAAGCGAAGTTGGATGAGATTGATGTTGACCCACTGCGTCGCGAAGGCGAACAAGAAGGCCGATGGGTGCTGCTTGATTACGGGGACATCGTGGTGCATGTGCAGCACGCAGAAGAACGTGAGTTCTACCAGCTCCCACGGCTATGGCGCGATTGCCCAAACATTGATCTTGACCTACCCGAGCCGCCGTCGGACACAGCGGCAGCATCTGTCTGAACCAATCGTCCTACTCGCCACACCATCGTGAATCAAAACATCCAACGGTGCTATCTGCATGCGGCTTTGCTGTGCATTAATGCCCGTCACATGGGTCATCTGGTCCTCAGTGGCGCAGGTCACCAAGGCATTTCTCGACTCGGGCTGACTAAGAAGGGAAGACTGCCGCTGTGAGTTCCGGACGACGACTCGTGCTGTGGCGACATGGTCGCACCGCATGGAACAAAGAACGCCGCATCCAAGGCCATGCTGACGTCCCGTTGGATGAAGTGGGGTTTGAGCAATCACGCCGTGCAGCGCGAGTGTTGGCTGGGCTTGTCCCAACCGCGATTGTGTGTAGCGATTCGGTGCGCGCGGTGGACACAGCTGCCGCACTTGTTGAATTGACCGGCATCGTGCCCACCTATGACGCGCGGTTGAGAGAAACTCATCTCGGCGCCTGGGAAGGGTTAACAGACGTGCAAGTGCGTCAGCAGTTCGCCGATGAATGGATTGCCTGGCATCGCGATGAACCCGATTTGCGCGCTGGAGGTGGCGAAACCCGTGCGGAAGTTGCAGTTCGCATGTGTGCCGCCATTGACGAGGCATTGGATGCACATGGAAATCCCAATGCGACACTGGTCGTCGTCTCACATGGCGCAGCGCTGCGCGTGAGCATGGCGCGACTCATGGGACTACCGCAGGAACACTGGCCTTCACTTGGCGGATTTGCCAACTGCGCATGGTCGGTGTTGACCGAGCCAGATGACCCAACAACCGGGGAGACGATTGCTGGTCGATGGCGGCTTACTGAGCACAACGCGGCATCGTTGCCAGACGTGGTTCTTGGCGACGATTCATGAGTCGTCGGGGTCGCCGCTGCTGAAGCCTGACCTGATTAAGCTCCGGGCGCGTCGGCTATGCTGACGCTTCCTTCGGGGCTGTGGCGCAGCTGGTAGCGCACCTGCATGGCATGCAGGGGGTCAGGGGTTCGAGTCCCCTCAGCTCCACTTTGTGTCTTAGTGATTTCCTTCGTCTGGCACCCACGCACTTCCATGTGCGACGCGGTGGTGATTAGTCCATCAACCGCGGTGCGCACCGCAAGATGTATGCAATGTCTTCGATGGCGGCCATGCTCTGAGCCTCTGGGCTCTAAACGCGCGAACCCACTCGGTAACCTTTGCCATTCAATGGCGCAGGAGGATTTGTGAGCGAGCAGGTAGCCGATGATCGTGAGGGTTTTGACCCTCATGCCATCCAGGAGAAGTGGCTGCCAGTTTGGGATGAGCTTGCGCCGTTTCGCTCCGGCGATGTGAACGACCAGCGCCCAAAGAAGTATGTGCTCGACATGTTTCCCTATCCATCGGGTGACCTGCACATGGGGCATGCAGAGGCGTATGCACTGGGCGATGTGCTCGCTCGCTACTGGGTGCAACGCGGATTCAATGTCATGCACCCCATTGGTTGGGACGCGTTCGGACTGCCCGCTGAAAACGCGGCTATCAAGCGTGGTGAGAACCCACGTTCGTGGACATACGAGAACATCGCACAGCAGAAAGCGTCGATGCGTCGCTATGCGTGTTCATTTGATTGGGATCGCGTGCTCAACACTTGCGACCCCGAGTACTACCGTTGGAACCAGTGGCTATTCCTGCAAATGTTCAATCGCGGATTGGCTTACCGCAAAGACAGTGCCGTCAACTGGTGTCCCTCCTGTCAGACAGTACTTGCAAACGAGCAGGTTGTTGCAGGATGTTGCGAGCGCTGCGATGGTGCGGTCACGAAGCGCAAACTGAATCAGTGGTATCTACGCATCACCGAATATGCTCAACGGTTGCTTGATGACATGGGTCAACTTGAAGAAGGTTGGCCGGAGAAAGTGCTGCTCATGCAGCGCAACTGGATTGGTCGTAGTCAAGGCGCGAAAGTGAACTTCGCTATTGAGGGTCGTGACGAACCTGTCACCGTGTTCACTACGCGTCCGGACACTTTGTTTGGTGCAACGTTCATGATTGTTGCAGTTGACTCACCTCTAGCCGTCGAACTCGCGATGCAAGGCGGGAGCGTCGATGCTCATGCGAACTACCTCGAGCAGGTGCGGGCTGCAACCGACATTGAGCGCCAAGCCACCGATCGCGAGAAGACTGGTGTGTTCCTTAATGTCCACGCAATCAACCCTGTTAACGGTGAGCGCATTCCAGTGTGGGCGAGTGACTACGTGCTCGCGGACTACGGAACTGGCGCAATCATGGCGGTGCCAGCACACGACCAACGTGACCTTGATTTTGCCTTGAAATTCAACCTGCCGGTGAAAGTCGTTGTCGCGAGCGACGAAGACCCGGCGACCACCGGTGTCGCCACAGCTGATGATGGTGAACACATCAACTCCGGCCCCCTCGACGGTCTCGACACCGACGCCGCAATTGCACGAATCATCGAAGTGCTGCGTGAACGTGGCACCGGTGATGCATCCGTCAACTTCCGATTGCGCGATTGGCTGATTTCACGTCAACGGTATTGGGGTACGCCAATCCCCATTATTCACTGCGAAAAATGCGGCGAAGTTGCGGTGCCGGAGTCTGAGTTGCCAGTGACTTTGCCCGAACTTTCTGGAGATGCGCTTCGACCCAAGGGCGTCTCACCGCTCGCGGCTGCACATGAGTGGGTGAACACGACCTGCCCCACATGTGGCGGTGCTGCTAAGCGCGACGCAGACACAATGGACACATTCTTCGATTCATCCTGGTATTTCCTGCGCTATCTAGACCCAGCCAATGAAACGGCCGCATTTGATGTGCAACAGGCCAAGCAGTGGTTACCTGTCGATCAATATGTTGGCGGCGTCACTCACGCAATCTTGCATCTGTTGTACTCGCGATTCTTCACCAAAGTCCTTTTTGACATGGGTCTCGTTGACTTCACCGAGCCTTTTGCTCGTTTGCTCAACCAAGGCATGGTGCTCAAGGACGGCTCCGCGATGAGCAAGTCTCGCGGCAACCTCGTTCGCCTCTCAGAGGAACTTGATGCCCATGGGGTTGACGCAATTCGCCTCACGATGGTCTTCGCTGGACCGCCAGAAGATGACATTGATTGGGCGGATGTGTCGCCCACTGGTTCGCGCAAGTTCCTCGCTCGCGCATGGCGCTTGGCCGGCGATGTCACCAGTGCCCCGGGCACTGACCCGAGGGACGGCGATGTGGCGTTGCGGAAAGTCACGCACAAAATCGTGCACGAATCAGCACAGGCCGTTGAGTCGTACCGATTCAATGTGCTCGTGGCGCGTGTGATGGAACTTGTGAATGCCACCCGCAAGGCGATTGACACTGGGGTGGGTCCGGCCGACCCAGCGGTTCGTGAAGCCGTTGAAGCAGTCGCAGTGATGCTGTCACTCGTCGCGCCCTACACCGCAGAAGAAATGTGGGAACGTCTCGGCAACGCCGCAACGGTGATGCGCGCCGGTTGGCTCGACGTTGATTCAGCGCTGTTGGTCGCGGACGCAGTCACCTGCATTGTCCAAATCAACGGCAAAATCCGGGACCGCTTCGATGTGGCACCGGACATCTCCGAAGCCGAATTGCAATCGGTAGCTTTTGCCAGAGAAGCAGTGCGTGAAGCATTGGGTGATGTGCAGCCGAGCAAGATAATCGTGCGCGCTCCGAAACTCGTCAATATCGTCGCGAGTTAGGTATGACTCAACCAGTCAATGCAGGTAGCAACGTCGTGGTCATCACTGACTCGACGTCATCGCTTCCGGCTGAACTTGCGACCGCCTTGAACATCGGTGTTGCGCCTGTTTCGGTCATCATCGACGATGTCGCGCACGATGAAGGTGATGGAATCAGTCCAGATGAAGTTGCTGAGGCGCTCGCCGGCGGATTTTCCGTCACAACGTCACGGCCATCGCCCGAAATCTTCGCTCGCGCCTATCGAGTAGCAACGTCCTACGGCGCACGACGAATTGTGAGCGTTCATCTTTCTTCGGAACTCAGTGGCACCTACGAATCGGCGTTGCTGGCAAGCAAGCATGCCCAAGTTCCGGTCACGGTCATTGATGCCCGCACCACCGGCATGGCCTTGGGACGTTGATGTGGATGGCGTTGCTGCCGCCGTGAGAGAGACTGCCGAGCAGTCCTTCCTCGGTGTTTATGTGGAGAGTTTGGATTACCTTCGCCGTGGTGGGCGTGTCTCTGCTGCGCGAGCCATCGTTGGCACTGCATTGAAGTTTCACCCAATCCTGCAGATGCGCGATGGCAATGTTGAAGTCGTTGAACGAGTACGCACACGCTCACGCGCACTAACACATCTTGTGCAGCGAGCAGTTGCGGCGTTTGAAGGTTCACCTGCGCGAGTGAATCTTGCGGTGCACGCGGTGGGGGCATCTGCCGCTCATGATGCGCGCACCGTTGAAGAAGCGCTGCATCTGTCTTTTGGTGAGCGAGTTAATGATCTGCGCCATGTGCCGCTGAGTGCGGCGCTTGCCGCACATGTGGGTCCAGGTGCCATCAGCATCGCCGCCACGCCTGTGCTGTCGATTTAGTGCGCCTCAGGTGTTGTCAAATCTGTCACGATTGTTGTGTCAATGCTGCGCACTTCTCGTTCATCCACACGCGTAGTTCGATTGGCACGAAACCTGAAGTTTCTACCTACCGTGCGCGCCTATGCAGGACGACGAACGCCTTACTTCCCTGAACGTTGATGGCGAGCTGACTGACCGTGGTGAGTCTGCATCTGACCGTCGGATGCAACTTTTCGCATTCGCCGTGTTGCTTGGTGCCTGCCTCTTGTGGGTGGCAGGTCGTGCCGTTCTTCACCGAACCGTGGCCGCACCCTCACCAGTAGTGAGCACGCTGGCTCGGGGTGTGTTGACCACAAGCGCCGAAAGTTCGCGAACGCCGCAAGTGTTGACGGGCGCTACGACTGAACAACAGTCGAATCTGACGGCACTCATTTCTGCGGACATGCTGCAGCAGGGGAATACTGGTGTCAAAGGCGATGCGCGCTTGCGCGGCAGTGATGAAGTCGCCTCGCGGCAGTTGATGCACCGGTCAGGGCTCGTTGCACCTGATTCGTCAACTCAACTGTCACCTCCCTCCTGCGGCAGTGCACAGTCACGGTTATCTCTGAACGATGCCACCGCTTCACAACTCGATGCACTTCCCGGGGTCGGTCCAGTGCTCGCGCAGCGCATCATCACCTGGCGCGTTGCGCATAAGGGTTTCTCTGATGTTCACGAACTGCAAGAAGTCCCGGGAATCGGGCCATCAAAGTTTGCTCGCATGCGTGGCCTTGTTCACGTGCGATGAGTTGCGGTGTGCGTTTCTCAGTGCTCAGAGCACGGTGCAGAACTAGGGCGCTGGTGTGACGATGCTGATTGCCGCAGGCGCATCGTGGTTGTGTGCTGCGGCGGTGCTGCTACTCGGGCAAACCTGGTCGCGTGCGTGGCTTGCAGTTGCCGTTGTCGCAGCGACGACTGCGGTGCCAGTGGTCGTGCATTCGGTTCACCGTCATCGTCGCGGTGGCCTTTGGCAGCCACCGTTGCCAGCAGCTTTGCTGGCCGTGGCCGCGGCGATGCTCTCAGCAGGAGTTGGCGTCAATGCAGTGACAACGGGTCCGATTGCTCAGGCCTCACAATCCGCGGCCGTCATCACTGTTGACGCCCAGGTGCAATCGGATGTGAGGGTGCTTTCACCCCGACCTAATCGACCTTCTGCAGCAGCAGTTGAACTTCAAGTCACAACAGTGCGCGTGCATCATGAGTCGTGGCGGTGTGCAACGCGAGTGTTGCTGATGATGTCGCCTGCGCAGGCATCTCATGTGTCGTGGGGTGTTGAAATTCGGGTTGTCGCTCGCGCCCGGGGAGCGCATCGTGGCCAGCGCGTCGCGGCCGTGCTCACTGCACTGGAAACTCCCACGGTGACTGCTATTGCTCCAGCGTGGGCACGCGCGGCGCAGAAGTGGCGCACTGGGTTGCGTGCCGCAGCCGGAGAAGGCGAAGCCGCAGCGCTGTTACCGGCACTCGCCATCGGTGACACATCACGTGAGCCGCAGAATTTGATTGACGATATGCGCACATCAGGTCTCTCGCATCTCTCCGCAGTCTCCGGTGCGAATGTGAGCATCGTGCTGGCAACCGTCACAGTGCTAGGTCTCTTGCTGGGCCTTCGTGGCTGGTTGTTAGGTGTGATGCTTTTGCTCGCTTTGGCGTGGTTTGTGGTCGTTGCACGGCCAAGTCCGAGTGTGGTGCGTGCCGCGGCGATGGGGGTTATCAGTGTGGTTCCACTCATCGTGGGTTGGCGGCGTACTCGAGGCGGAGTCAACGCTCTGTACGCATTGAGTCTGGGCTCGTGTGTGTTGGTGGTTCTCGATCCTTGGCTTGCTCTGTCATGGGGGTATGCACTTTCGTTCTTTGCCACATTGGGATTGGTGATCGGCGCAGGGCCTTTGCAGCGCTGGCTCAATACACACGTTGATGTGATGGGGGAGTGGGTTCGACGAGTTCGTGTGACGGGCATTCGGCCGTTGGGAGTGCGGATCCGAAACGAGCAGTTTTCCCCGACATCGGATGGTAATGAAAAGTCAACGCTCGTCGACGCAACGCCCGCGCATTCTGAATCCGCGGGGTCAGAAATGTCGCCGCCGGCATTGACATCTCGCATACGCAACGCAGCACGACGATGGTTCATCGGCGCACTCGCGGTGAGCGTCTGTGCACAGGTTGCCGTTGCACCTGTGTTGTTACTCATGGGTGCGCAACTGAGTTGGGTGTCCCTCCCGGCAAATCTGCTTGCCGAGGCAGCCGTTGCACCTGCAACCATTTCCGGTCTGACGGCGTCCGCCGCCGCACAGTTCTCGCCAGCGGCAGCGCATCTCATCGCGCGCCCTGGAGTGCTGGCAACCCAGTGGATTTCAAATGTTGCTCACGGGTCAGCGCACATCGCACGCGACCACCCACTGCAGTTCGAAAGTTTGTTGCAACATTTGCCGTTTGTGCACTCCGGATTCCCAGCTGACACGCAAGTGGTGCTGTGCGATGTTGGTCAAGGTACAGCGCTCGTCATTCCGCTCGGCAACGGTTCAGCAATCGTTGATGATGTTGGCCCGGACGCACAGAAGATTGATGGGTGTTTGAAACGAGCGGGTGTGACCTCAATCGCTCTACTCATCTTGAGTCACTTTCATGCCGACCATGTGAGCGGGCTCTCGGGTGCGCTTGAACACCGCACGCTTGGTCGGGTGTTGATATCCCCACTCGCACAACCATCCGAAGGAGTGAATCTTGTGCAGCAGCAGTTGCTCGAGCATTCCGCCTCCGCAGAAATCACATCATCGGGTGCGAGGTATGCAGTCGGTAATGCTGTCGTTGAAGTGGTGTCGCCGAGTTTCGTCATGACTGGTGTGGAAAGTCCGCCAAATGACAATTGCGTGAGCGTGGTCATCACCGTTGACGTTTCTTGGCGAGCGAGTCCACTGCGGATTCTTGCGCCATGTGATCTTGAGTACGCTGGTCAAGAATCGGTGCTTGCTTCCCACTCCACCACGTCTGGCAACTTTGACATCGCATTGGTGCCGCATCACGGTTCAGCCAAACAACTTGAAGCATTCGCAATGTGGGCGAAGCCACACATCGCACTCATCCCGGTCGGCGCGCACAACGACTACGGACATCCTGCAGAGATTGCCGTAAAGTTGTGGGGAAACCACGGCCGAACCCGGCTTGGTCGCACGGACACCGAAGGGGATCTCGTTGTCCACGCGTGTGCCCAGCAGGTTTGCCTGACTCGTTAGCCCGCGCACATCCGACATAATCGCCCCATGCCGCCACGCACGAAAGCTCCAGCAAAGAGCAAATCCGGTTCTGCGGCTTCTCAACCCGACCCTGCTGCACATGTGACGCTTGTGTTCGGTGCTGGCGACTACTTTTACTCCGAAACCGTGGACGCGGTGCTCGCGCACGCACGCAAACACGATTCGCTGACCGAGAAGGTGACCATCAATGGCG
>RGCY01000005.1 GCA_009918865.1 Actinomycetota bacterium | reverse complement strand
GCGTGAATGTGGCAAACCACGCTGGGTAGGCGAACTGCAACACGGTCTTGTTGGGCACCATGGTCAACACAATCACCACAAATGCGGCAGGTAAGAAAACTTCCCCGACTGTTAGACGGCTATCAATGAAGTCTCGGACAAAGGCTTTTGCTGGACCACGATCACGAGCCGGGAAGTAGCGTTCATCGCCGGCGAGCAGACCGGCACGTGCGCGCTCACGTGATTCGCGTTGCGCAGTGCGAGCGGCTTTCTTGTCGAGCACCGGGTTCAACGCGGCCTTGCGGGCGGCTTCGGCTTCAGCGCGAGTCGGCGTGGGTCGGCCTTTGCCAGCGGCGGAATCGGTGGTTTCTTCAGTCATGACAGTCAGCCTAGGGCAGTGACAGATTGACCGCTGCGAGCGTCGGTGTGGACCGCACGTCTGCGCGACTCACAGACCCGGCAGGGCAAGCATCTGCTGCAGTGCCACTCGTGACCAGTGGGCAACGCGTTCAGGAACCGATATCTGGTTGATGACCTTGCCAGCGGCAAGACTTTCCAGGGTAGCCACAAGATGTGGCAAGTCAATGCGGTTCATCGTGGAGCAGTAGCAGACCGTGCTGTCGAGAAAAGTGATGTGCTTGTCGGTGTGGCGCTGGGCAAGACGGCGCACCAAGTTCAGTTCGGTGCCAATCGCCCAGGAGCTACCAGCCGGTGCTTGCTCGATGGTGCGGATGATGAATTCCGTTGAGCCCACGAGGTCGGCAGCAGTGACGACATCGTGTGTGCACTCAGGGTGCACGAGCACATTGACGCCCGGCACGCGTTCGCGCACTTGGTCAACACATGCGCGAGTGAAACGCCCATGCACAGAGCAATGCCCACGCCACAAAATCATCCGAGCACGCTCTAGGTCATCGATGCTCACACCGCCACCAGGTTTGTGAGGGTTGAACACCACGCAGTCATCGAGCGACATGCCCATGCGCAGAACGGCCGTGTTGCGTCCAAGGTGTTGGTCGGGCAGAAACAGCACACGCTCGCCTTTGTCAAAAGCCCAACGAAGCGCAGCCTCAGCGTTACTCGATGTGCAAATCGTGCCGCCATGCTCGCCGGTGAACGCTTTGATGGCCGCGGTTGAATTCATGTAAGTCACTGGCACGGTGGAATCGGCGATGCCTGCGTCAGCCAACACATCCCACGCGTCTTCAACTTGCGCAATTGCGGCCATGTCTGCCATGGAGCAACCTGCCGCGAGATCGGGTAGCACCACTTTTTGATTTTCCGCTGTGAGGATGTCAGCACTTTCGGCCATGAAGTGCACTCCGCAGAACACAATGAACTCGGCCTGTGGTCGGGCAGCAGCATCGCGAGCAAGTTTGAAAGAGTCTCCAGTGACATCGGCAAAGGCGATGACTTCATCGCGCTGGTAGTGGTGGCCGAGAACGAATGCGCGGTCTCCGAGCGCGGCCCGGGCAATCCGCGCGCGTTCCACCAGCGCTGGGTCACTTGCAGGGGGGAGGTCTCCTGGGCACTCCACACCGCGTTCGGATGCCGGGTCGGAGTCGCGTCCAAGCAGCAGCAACGCCAAGGGAGTCGCTGCTGGCTCGGAAAATGTGCTCACTACTCCATTGTGGCACTTGGAGTCAGACCCACACTTCTGACGCAGCCGGCGCTTCGGCTCATGCGGCGGTAGACTTGGTCTATCACCTGCGCAGGAGGAAACATGACAACAGAGACAACGACGGACACCACGACAGAGACCACGGCTGAGTCGGTCGTCCTGACCGACGCCGCCGCGACGAAAGCTGCGGCGCTACTGGCTGCCGAAGGTCGCGACGACTTGGCGTTGCGCGTTGCTGTGCAACCGGGTGGCTGCTCTGGTTTGCGTTACCAACTTTTCTTTGACGACCGCAACCTTGATGGTGATTTCAAGGAAACCTTCGGCTCACTCACCGTCGTCGTTGACCGCATGAGCAAGCCTTATCTCGCGGGTGCTGTGGTGGACTTCGTTGACACCATTGAGAAGCAGGGTTTCACGATTGACAACCCCAATGCGGGTGGTTCGTGTGCATGTGGTGACTCGTTTAACTGACGAAGTGTTCAGCGACCAGGCCCGCCAATATGGCGGGCCTTTCGCATATCTGCTCTGCGATATTCGCTCAACAGAATCTCACACGTCAACACCACTGGATCGGAGGTGATGTGATGCGAATTGAGATGCCATTGACCACCATCGTTGAAGACCTGAAATCCGATGTCGAAGTGGAAAGTTACGGTGACATCGTGGCACTCGGGGGAGTCGTGACGGCTGAGTCAGTCTTGAGCGCCTACGCCCGGGGCATCTTTCCTATGACCGTCGGCATAGCAACTGCGGCGCAGTCTGGTGATGGCGGTCAAGGGGGCGTGGAAGACGCAGATGACGCCGATGCTGGTGGTCATGCGGACACAGAAATGCCCGAGGTGCTTGCTTGGTGGTCGCCGATCGAACGCGGCATTTTGCCCCTACACCGCTTGCGCATTTCTCGGTCACTTGCGAAGTCGTGTCGGCGCTACCACGTGACGGTCGATGAATCGTTTGATGAAGTGCTCGATGCGTGTGCTGACCCGAATCGTGAAGGAACGTGGATTCAGCCTGATTTTCACGCCGCCTACCTTGAAATGTTCCAATCAGGTTACGCGCACTCATTCGAAACTAGGGACAGCTCCGGGCGGTTGGTTGGTGGGCTAATTTGTGTGGAACAGGGTGGGCTCATTAATGGGGACTCGATGTTTCATCGGGAAAGGGATGCTTCCAAGGTGGCGCTCGTCGCACTCGTGCGCCGACTGCGAAGTGCGCAACCTGTCGCCGCACTCAATGACCATGCAGGTGGTCGGCTGTTGGATGTGCAGTGGGTGACCGAACACTTAGCAAGCCTTGGCGCAGTATCAGTGCCGCGCTCGTCTTACATTTCCATGCTGGAGCACGCGCGCGCTGCTGCGCCGGTGCTCACAGCGTCAATTGCCTGAGAATGTCACTCGGAATGTGATGTCTGGGCCGGTGCGGTCATCAAGGCGTTCGCAATCAACGGACTTGATGTCGCACCACGCAGGTATGTCAATCACCGCCACCGGATCATCCGCGGTGATGACAATTGTGTGCTTGCCGGGTTGGGTGTGCAATTGTTGCCAGAGATGACCCAGAGCAATCACGGGATACGGGCACGCTTGGCCACGTTCATCGAGAGTGTGGTTGCTCATGAAGGTGCACCGAACTTTTCGCGCACGCGCGCGACGCATCTTGGTAGAGCCGTTAAGAAAGCATCAACATCTTCTTGCGTGATGTGCCAAGGCAAACTAACTCGGATATTGCCTTCGGTGAGCGCCCCCATGGCACCGAGCACGTGGCTCGGAGCGAGCACATCACTTGCACATGCCGACCCTGATGCCACTGCAAAACCTGCATCATCGAGTTCGGCTGCAAGCGCGGCACCGCTGACATAAAGAAATGACATAGTCACGATGTGACTCACGCGACTATCTGAAGCGCCGACCACCACGCAGTCGGAAATTAGATTTGGAACAGCGTCGCGAATCTGCCTTGAGAGGGCGTTTAGTCTGCGACATCGCTCGGTCTCGGCTGCTGATTCCGTTAAGGCAGCAGCGAATGCGGCGATGTTCGCAACATCTGGCTGCCCAGGAACCCAGCCATGTTCGTACGTGTCGGTTGGTCGATCGGGGGAGCGCCACCGTGTTCCGGTACGCACGGCAAGAACTGCGCAGGCGTTCGGCGCACCGAGATGTGATGCTGCTGCCGTGAGCACATCCCATGGTGTTTCATCGAAGTTCGGTTCGCCAAGTAACGCTGTGCCATCAACAAGCAAGGGAATGCTCCCGGCCAACCTCTGCGCCACATCCGCGAGAGGTTGCCGGGTGCCGACCTCGCCATTGGCTGCCTGTAGGACGGCGAATGCCGTTGGCGCGCGGTTGACGGCCGACACGAACGCGTCGGCGTTGACTGCGCCGTCGGGCTGAACTTCAACGATGGTGTAGTCCCACGCCTGGGTATTCGGAGTGCGCCAGCCATCGGCCAAGGCTGCGCACGCATGTAACAACGCCGAGTCAATTGCTAATCCAGCAACCGCGCGCCGATGTGCCTGCGAGAGTGAATGAGTGAACGCGATTTCATCGGCTCGTGCCCCAAGAACCGCAGCAACGTGCTCGCGAGCGTCGTCAAGCAGGGCGCGCGCAGCACGTCCTTCGGCGTGGGCGCGCTGCGGGTCCGACCAGCCGCGAGCCACGGCGTCAGCCCACGCTGTGTGAGCGCGCGCAGTGCTGGCGCTGCCGCTCATGGCGTCAAGGTTGACCCGCATGAGGTAACCGTAAGCCCGGGACGCATGAGCAAGCTCTGCGAAGGTGTCGCGGATGTCTGAATTTGACGTCCGGGCATGGCTGTGAAAGCGGCTCGCCGCATTTCACCCGAGCCGGAGCCCGACGGGTGCGCTGCGATAGATTTTCGGAGTGCTCGCCTGGGCGCAGGGTGTTTAAATCTGCGCTAGGCGTTGACCAGGAAGCGACGGCAGCAGTCATGTCGGTGCACCTGACGAGACTGAGTGAAAGAGGCCGGCTGACCGTGAGTGGCGACAACATCACCTCTGGGGAGAGCCGCACCAGCGCTTCCCGTCGAAGGTCTCGACTCGCGCTCGGTTTCCTGGCGCTCGCAGTTGTGACGCTCAGCGGCTGCACGCGCGAAGAGTGGATGCGCGGGGCTATGCCCAAGCCCATCACCAAAGACGGCGCGCGAACGCTGCATCTTTGGCAGGCATCATGGATTGCCGCGCTTGCAGTCGGCATCATCGTTTGGGGTCTGATTTTCTGGTGTGTCGTTGCGTACCGGCGCAAGAAGGGCGACCCACTGCCGAAGCAGACTCGCTACAACATCCCGATTGAGATCTTCTACACCGCCGCCCCGGCAATCATGATTGGTGTCTTGTTCGCCTTCACTCTGCGCGATCAGACCATCTTGACCAAGGACACCGGCACCGCAACCAATCACGTCACGGTTGTGGGCTACCAGTGGCAGTGGTCATTCCAATATGACGATGACAAGGCGTATGACGTGGGCACAGTTGCGGCCCCTCCAACGTTGTGGCTACCTGTGAACAAGCGCGTGCAGTTCACCCTGCTCAGCCCGGATGTCATTCACTCATTCTGGGTGCCCGACTTCCTGTTCCACATGGATGTGGTTCCTGGACGCGTTAACAAGTTTGAACTCACCCCGGACACCATCGGCACGTTCAAAGGTCGTTGTGCTGAATTGTGCGGCGCGCAACATGCGCGCATGATTTTCAATGTGAAGGTTGTCTCACAGGCGGACTATGACGCGCATATTGCGCAATTACGAGCCGTAGGACAGTCCGGCACGGTTACAACTGACCGGTACCACCTATCAGGCACGACCCTTGAGGAGGTCACGAAGTGACAACGTTGCCAGGGACTGCTGCCTATGCAGGCGCGAAAGAACGCACAATCGAAGCAAAGCGCCAATCGATGGGTCGTCTCATCGTTTCGTGGATGACATCCACCGACCACAAGGTCATCGGCTACATGTACCTCATCACGTCATGCCTCTTCTTCTTGCTTGCAGGTGTGATGGCGCTGTTCATTCGTGCCGAGTTGGCGATTCCCGGTCTGCAATTTCTCTCGCTTGAGCAGTACAACCAGTTGTTCACGATGCACGGCTCAATGATGTTGCTGTTGTTCGCAACCCCACTGTTCGTGGGTTTTGGGAATGTCATCATGCCGCTGCAAATTGGTGCCCCGGATGTGGCGTTCCCACGGCTGAACATGCTGTCGTTTTATCTGTTCCTCTTCGGTGGCCTCATCGTCACCGCAAGTTTGTTCTCTCCGGGTGGCGCGGCGGCGTTTGGTTGGTATGCCTATTCACCACTAACGAGCACCGAGTATTCGCCGGGCATCGGTCCGGACATGTGGATTCTTGGATTTGGTCTCGGTGGTTTTGGAACCATCATGGGTGGTGTCAACTTCATCACCACGATTTACACAATGCGCGCCCCTGGCATGACCATGTTCCGCATGCCCATCTTCACATGGAATGTGTTGCTCACCAGCGTGCTCGTGTTGTTGGCGTTCCCGCCGCTCGCCGGCGCACTGCTAGTGCTCGAAGTGGACCGCCGTTTTGGTGCTCAAGTTTTCGATGCCGCGAATGGTGGCGCCATTTTGTGGCAGCACCTGTTCTGGTTCTTCGGCCACCCTGAGGTCTACATCTTGGCGCTGCCGTTCTTTGGAATCGTCTCGGAAATCATCCCGGTGTTCAGCCGCAAACCAGTGTTCGGTTACAAAGGTTTGGTCTACGCGCACCACATGTACATCACTGGCGCGGTCTATCTGCCGTTCTTCGCCTTCATGACGATGCTCATCGCCATCCCCACAGGCGTGAAGTTCTTCAACTGGATTGGCACGATGTGGAAGGGGTCCATCACATTTGAGACCCCCATGCTGTGGGTTATCGGCTTCCTTGTGACCTTCCTTTTCGGTGGTTTGACTGGTGTCATTTTGGCCGCGCCGCCACTGGACTTTCACGTGTCAGACTCCTACTTCGTGGTGGCGCACTTCCACTACGTCGTCTTCGGCACGGTCGCGTTCTCCATGTTCGCGGGCTTCTATTACTGGTGGCCGAAATTCACCGGCAAGATGCTGGATGAGCGTCTTGGCAAGGTGCACTTTTGGATTATGTTCATCGGCTTTCACACCACATTCCTTGTGCAGCACTGGCTCGGCGTTGAAGGTATGCCGCGTCGCTATGGCGACTACTTGGCCAGTGATGGCTTCACTGGTTTGAACATCGTTTCCACCATCGGTGCCTTCATCCTTGGGTTCTCCACGCTGCCATTCATCTACAACATCTGGAAGACAGCGCGCACCGCACCGAAGGTCACCAGTGACGATCCGTGGGGTTGGGGTGCATCTTTGGAGTGGGCAACGTCGTGTCCTCCGCCGCGACACAACTTCCACAGCATCCCCAAGATTCGCTCTGAACGCCCTGCGTTCGACCTGCACCACCCAGAAGTGGAGAACATCGTGGGTCGCGAAGCACTCTTAACCAAAGTGCTCGGGCCAGCAGATGTGGATGTCGCCGGCCTGAAGGCGAACAGCGAGGAATCCGGAGGCGCTGACAAATGAAAATTGAAGGTTGGCTCTTCGCCGGTGGCGCATTTGTGTTCGCCATTTTGACCGCGGCTTATTGGTTCACTGCCCACGAAATCATCGGCACTGTGTGTCTGGCTCTCACCGGCGGTTTGGCATTCCTCACGGGCTTCTACGTGCTGTTCACCGGTAAGCGGGTGGGTGAGCGTCCAGAAGACCGCGAAGATGCAGACATCTCCGAAGCCGATGTGGACTACGGATTCTTCAGCCCGCACTCTTGGTGGCCGCTGCCGTTGGGTGCATCCGCGGCAATGGTTGTCACTGGTCTGATTTTTGCGCCGTGGATTGTCGCTCTTGGAATCGTGTTCCTGTTCATCAGCATCTTTGGTTTCACTTTCGAGTATTACCGCGGAACGGACCTTGGCTAATTTGTCCGACGCAGTCGTGCACCATCTTGGTATAACGGAAGTTCAGCGGTGTAAAGAAATCCGGTTGGCCTGTTTGGCAGATGCCCCCTACGCCTTTGGCTCGACCTTCGAAGGGGAGTCAGCCGAAGCCGATGACTGGTGGCGTCAGCGTCTGACGGATGGTTATTGGATTGTCGCTGAACGCGATGGCGAAGATCTCGGCGTGGCAATGCTTATGAGACAAGGGCTACCAGCGTCGTTTGTGCCCACAGACGCTGCCGCCGGTTTGCTGCCAGCGCAGTCTGAATTCTTGTGGATTCGCGCGGTGTGGATTCGCCCTGAGCACCGCGGCCAAGGGTTGGTGGAACTGCTGTGTGGTCACCTAGTTGAACGTGCTGCCGCCATGGGGGAGAAGGTCATCATCCTTGGCGTTCGACAAGGCAATGACCGCGCCCAGCGTGCCTATGAACGAATGGACTTCGTGGAGGTTGGCACCTTCAACCCGGTGATGTCAGCCACGCACCTGACGAATGCGTTGATGGCTAAGTCCTTGGGGTGACTCCACTAGTGGCGCGACGTCCCGTCTTCATTCGGCGCGAGCAGCACGCCACCCACGGCTTCATAAGTGCGGTGACGCTCTGTGGCTTCAACCTCAAGTGGATCGGCGTGACCGAAGTGAGACTTCGCTTCGAGAAGTTCCTGGCGAGTGGGTAGCGCAATGTTGGCGCCGTAGAACCACTGTGACAGCTTCGCCTGCAAGCGGCCCTTCCACGCTAGCGGCTGCGCCACACCATTTCGGTCCGTCACACTCGGCAATGCCATTGGCTGCACATCCATCTTGCCCAGAATCTCAGCCTGCTCTTCGAGCGTGAGCGGCGCATGGATTTCAACGAACTCACCGTGTGGCAAGCGCAAGATGCGACCAGTTTCGTGACCATGCAGCAACTTCTCGCGATCGCGACGCTGCAATGCCAGACACCAACGCTTGGTGACCATGAAAATCAGCGGCGGCACGACGAACAGCAGCACTCGCAACGCCACGGTGATTTGGTTGATTGAGAGGTGGAAAATCTGCGCGATGATGTCGTTTGCCCCAGAAATCCAGAGCATGAGGTAGAAAGAAATTGACATCGCACCAAGCGCAGTGCGCACCGGCGCATTGCGTGGGCGGTCAAGCAGGTGGTGTTCGCGGCGGTCGCCGGTAGCCCACGCTTCAATCCACGGATACAAACGGATACAAACCGAGCAGCGTCGTCATGATGCCCGGCAGCACGATGGCCGGGATGATGAGATTCAGGCTCAAAGTGTGTCCGAATGCGCTGATTTCCCAGTTGGGCATCACGCGCACCGCACCATCAAGGAAGCCCATGTACCAGTCGGGTTGAGAACCCGCACTGATTTGGTCAGGGGTGTACGGCCCAAACATCCACACCGGGTTGATGGTCACCAACGCAGAAATCAGAGTTGTCAGACCGAGCACGACGAAGAAGAAGCCGCCGGCCTTGGCGGTGTAGACCGGGAAAAGGCGGTAACCGACAACGTTGTTTTCCGTGCGACCTGGGCCAGGCCACTGCGTGTGCTTTTGGTACCACACCATCATCAAGTGTGCGCCCACGAGCGCGAGAATCAAGCCTGGGATGAGCAGGATGTGCAGGGTGTAGAAGCGCGAGACGACATCCTGGCCGGGGAACTCGCCACCGAATAACCCGAATGACACATACGTGCCGACCACAGGAACGGCCGCGATGATGCCTTGGGTGATGCGCAAGCCGGTGCCGGAGAGCAGGTCATCTGGCAGCGAGTAACCCATGAAACCTTCAACTATGCCGAGCAGCACCAGCACAGTTCCAATGACCCAGTTCAACTCACGTGGTTTGCGGAATGCGCCAGTGAAGAACACGCGGAACATGTGAATGCTCATCGCGCCGATGAAGAACAGCGCAGCCCAGTGGTGAATCTGACGCATCAACAGACCGCCGCGCACATCAAAGGAAATGTGCAGTGTCGAAGCGAAGGCTTCAGACATCTTCACGCCCTTGAGCGGAACGTATGGACCGTTGTAAATAACTTCAACCATGGATGGCTTGAAGAACAGCGTTAGGTAAGTGCCAGAGAGCAGCAGGATGATGAATGAGTAGAGCGCAACTTCACCAAGCATGAATGACCAGTGGTCGGGAAAGACCTTGCTGATGTTGCTCTTGATGGCCTTGCTGATGCTCAAACGCTCATCAAGGAAATCCGCGGCTTTGCCTTGCGGTGTCGTGGGGATAGTCGAGTTACTCATCCGCGCTCCCAGAAACTAGGGCCGACAGGTTCTGCAAAATCTCCCAAAGCCACAAGATACCCCTCAGCATCCACACCTAAACGCAGTTGCGGCATGTGGCGAGCAGCCGGTCCGAAGACCACGCGGCCAGCGTCGGAGAGGTCAAAGGTGGATTGATGACACGGGCACAGCAATGCGTGGGTGCGTTGCTGGTAGAGCGAAATCGGACAACCGACGTGGGTGCAAATCTTTGAGTAGGCCAAGATGCCTTCGTAGTCCCAACCTTCACCCTGCTGCGCCTTGATTTCCGATGGGTTCATGCGCACCAAAATGATGCTGGACTTGGCACGTTCGTTTTGGGTTCCAGTTTCTTCCTGGATGCGCTCTAGGCCTTCTGGAATTGCGTTGATGAGACCGCCAACTGCCATGTCTTCGGGGCGCACAAGCTCACCGCTACCTTGGTTGACGATGCGAGTCATGCGCTTATCGCCCCACATGGTGTGACGCAGTTTCTCTTTAGGAGATGGACCAAGGTCGCCGAGCAGCACCACCAGAGGCAAGGGGAACAACGCCATCGCGCCAAGCATGGTGCGGCGCACGAGTGGGCGAGACAGGAAGCCAGATTCGGCAGCGCCACGCTTGAACTGCTCAATTGCAGATGCGCGAGACTGCTCGTCACCGCGCAATGGGTGTCGATGGTCAACGGCTTCCTCGCCCGGCATCAACCGGCGAGCCCAGTGAATCGCTGCAGCACCGATGAAGAAAGAGCCAAGACCGATGAGCGTGCCGAGCCAGAAATTTGAGGCGCTGACACGACCGATGGTTGGCACACTGATGAGTTCGCGACTATCAAAGGCCACATAGGCAGCCACGCCGCCTGCGAGGCACGCGCCACCGAGTGTGAACAGCCACGCGACTTGACGCTCCGCACGCTTGGCAGCGCGTGGGTCGATGTCAGTGATGCGCGGAGTGTGTTCTTCTAAAGGCAGGATGTAGCGACCACGTTCATCGCGAGTGGCGTAATCCACTTCGCCGCCGTGGTTGTCATGTGCGCCGTGCGTGGCCGGCAGGTTGCTTTGCTCGCTCATCATTCGCCTCTATGTCTAAGTCTCGCCGTTAGCGAGACTTTGCGCCAATCCAAATTGTGACCGCGATGACTGCGCCGATGGCAGCCGTGAACAAGAACACAGTTTCAGTCACAGGACCGAAACGACCAAGGGCCGCGCCACCTGGATCCGGCGCGTTCTGCAGGTAGTCGATGTAAGCGATGATGTCCTGCTTGTCTTTCGCAGGGATTTGCGCATCGCTGAACACGGGCATCCCTTGCGGACCAGTAATCATCGCTTCATAAATCTGCTTTGGGGTGGCTTTCATCAAGGTCGGGGCGTACTTACCATCGCTGAGCGCACCACCTTTACCTGCGTAGTTGTGGCACTGGGAGCAGTTCAAGCGGTAAATCTCGCCACCGCGAGCAACATTGGCGTTACTGAAGTCGTATTGACTCGGGTCAGGCACACCGGGACCAGCGCCAAGTGATGACACATAGGCAGCCAACGCGTCAATTTCAGCCTGTGTGTAGACGGGGTCTTTGCGCATCGCTTGCACTTGTGCTTGAGCCATGGGCATGCGACCGGTTCCCACCTGGAAGTCCACCGCGGCAGCTCCCACGCCAATCAGCGAGGGACCACTTGACCCACCTTGACCGGCGAGGCCGTGGCACGAGGAACAGCCTTCAGTGAACAGGCGCTTACCTTCTTGAATCTGCGCTGCGGTGACCTCGGATGTGCGCGGGTTAGCAATGGCACTGGTGGTGACGGCGTAAGCAGCCCCGGTGGTTGTCAGCGCAGTGAGCAGCAGCAGTGCACTGGCATACGGCCGGCGTCGGCGGCTGCCTGAGATATTCGCCATGTCTTCCTCTGTCAGTTGTTAGGTGGAGCAGGGCACGCGTGTGGGTTTAGCGAAGTCCGTAGATTGCGAAGAACAGACCAATCCAGACAACGTCAACGAAGTGCCAGTAGTACGAGACCACAATCGCGGTCGTTGCCTGGCGGTTGGTGAAGCGACGCGCGGCATAGGTGCGGCCAAGCACCACAAGAAAGGCAAAGAGGCCGCCGGTGACGTGGAGTCCGTGGAAACCCGTGGTGAGGTAGAAGACCGAGCCATAGGCGGTGCTGCTCAAGGTGATTCCGTGATGAACAAGTTCTGTGTATTCAGCAATCTGGCCGCCGATGAAGTAAGCGCCCATGATGAAAGTGATGATGAACCATCGGCGTAGGCCCGCAACATTGCCTTTTTCGGCCGCGAACACACCCATCTGACAGGTGACACTTGAAAGCACCAAAATCAATGTGTTGAGTGAAGCAAACGGCAGGTTGAGTTCTTTCGTGCTTTCAGCCCACAACTCGGGGTGCACAGCGCGAATCGAGAAGTACATCGCGAACAGGGCCGCGAAAAACATGAGCTCGCTGGCAAGCCACACGATGACACCAACGGACACCATGTTGGGTCGGTCGGCCGCAGCGCGCACAGGTCCGCCGTAGCTGGGTGTGCTGGTGCTGGATTGAGCGCTGGCTGCCGGAGCGGTCATGGGGACATCCTGTCAAAAGGGGGTGCGTGAACCTGCCTCAGCCTAGGGTTCAGTGCCCGGGTGTCGCGCGTGGCTACGGCTAGACTGCCGACTATGGCTGATGTTGCCCCTGATGTCTCCGGTTTCCACGATGAGAACGTGCAACCCATGCTCATCGGCGTCTACAGCGATGACCGTGATGTGCGCCGCAATGTGGTGCTTGCACTGGGTTCAAGGCCCGCATCGGATGTCGGACTGATTGAGTGTGTCGAGTTTGCAACTGCGCCAGCTTTGACTCGTGCGCTCGACCGCGGAGTGCAGGGTCGTCGCCTTGATGTGGTGGTGCTCGATGGTGAGGCCGTGCCTGCTGGCGGAATGGGAATCGCCCGGCAAATGAAGGACGAGATTTACGACGCCCCACCAGTGGTATTGATTGTGGCTCGTCCGCAAGATGCCTGGCTTGCCGCATGGTCGCGCGCAGATGAAGTCATCACCCACCCAATTGACCCACGCGCCACTGCGGCCGCAGTGGCCGGGTTATTGCGAGATGTTGCATCTCGCTCAGCAGTCACGCCGCTGTAGTCCTCTGCTGAGTAAACGTCAGGGATGCAGTCGTGATGTCCGATTCAGATACACCTGGGTCAACTCCTGACGAGGTGAACGTGAACTCCCTGCTTGAAGCTGCCACCCACCGTGTCAGTGCTGGGCACGAACTCAGTGCTGATACCGCCAGAGATGTGATGGCAGCACTTATCAGCGGTGAGATTTCGGAAACTGTGATTGTTGACTTCTTGGCGGCAATGGCTGACAAAGGACCTACTGCCCAAGAACTACAAGGCTTCCTTAGTGCGATGCGTAATGCTGGGGTGGCTGTCATACCCGGACGTGATGTGGTTGATGTGGTTGGCACGGGTGGCGATGGACATCACAGTGTGAACATCTCGACCATGGCGGCTGTGGCACTTGCTGCAACAGGTGTGCCGGTCGTGAAGCATGGCAATCGCGCAGCCACGAGTTTGTGCGGTGCTGCGGATGTGTTGGAAGCACTTGGCGTTGCCATTTCATTGAGTGCCGAATCAGTCAAAGCATGCGTTGATGAGGTCGGTATCGCCTTCTGTTTTGCTCCAGCGTTTCACCCAGCCATGCGACACGTCGCGGCCGCGCGACGAGCCTTTGGCAGACCGACTTTCTTCAATCTGCTCGGCCCACTCGCCAACCCTGCTCACGCGCGCATGATGTTGGTGGGCACGGCAGATGCGCAGCGCGCGGCATTACTAGCCCAGGTCTTGGACTCCGCTGGCGTGACTGCGGCTGTGGTGTGCGCCGATGACGGTATGGATGAGGTGTCCACGCTGGTGCCAACAACTGTGTGGATGGGCGGCGCTTCGGCAGTCATCGAGCCAGTGGCGCTAGGTCTGGCGATTCCTGAGCCTGGCGCTTTGGATGGGGGAGATGCTGCCTACAACGCGGACGTTGCTCGCGCCGTGCTTGATGGCGTGAACGAGCCGCGTGTCAACACAGTGCGTGATTGCGTTGCTGTGAATGCCGCGGCGGCTAGGGCTGTGTGGTCGGGCGCGCGCGATGCCTACGCGGTTGTGGAAGGGATTTCGACACAGTTGCAGCATGTGCGAGCGGTGATGGAGACCGGCGATGCTGGCCGGTTGCTGACTCGTTGGGCAGAGGTTTCGTCTCGGCTTGCGGCTGAGTCTGAGAACGGGTGAGTGCTCGTGCGAAGCGTCAACCGGCCGTCAGAACGGCCAAACAGACAGTAGGTGGAGTCCTAGAAGGGGTCACATGCGCAGGAGGCCGACAGCAGGTGCTCTCCTGTGAACCCTTCAAGTGCGTCTTGACTCCCACCGCAGTGTCAGTGGGTGGTCGTACCGTGCCGGCATGGTTATTGACTGCAATGCATGTGCCGCGCCGCGCTCGGCTTGCGCGGACTGTCTTGTCACCGCAATTCTCGGTCCGCGAGTTCCCGTGGAATTGGTTGATGCAGAGGTCACGGCCGTGGACGCGCTCGTGCGCGCTGGGCTCGTTCGCCCCCTGCGCCTAGAGCCCGTGGCAACGGGTAGTACGACCAGCACGGCCGCGCCGGCTCATCGCGGTGCTGCCCGGGCCGGATAGCCCACATTGCCTAGACTTGGCGCATGTTCGGGCTAAGTCGAAAAGTGCAGCGTGGACCGGGTCGTGCCGGCTTGGTCACGTTGTTGACGGCCTTTGCACTGTCCGGCGTCATCACCGGTGAGCCCGCCTCGGCAGACAGTCTGAGCAAGCAAATCGACAAGGTTGAGAACCGGGTCAGCCAGCTTGAAAGCGAAGCCGAAGCGGCATCTGAGGCCTACAACGAGGCTATGTTGAATCTGCGTGCCATTGACACCAAGAGCGCGCGACTGCAAACCCGAATTTCTCGGGCATCGCGTTCGATGGGTCGACTCCAACGCTCAATTGATGCCATGGCAGTGCAGGCCTACACATCTGGAAGTTTTAGCAACACTGCCGAATTACTTCTGACCAAGAGCCCTCGTGACTTTCTCAATCGTGGAACCATGTTGTCGATTGTCGCGGGAAATCAAGCCGACCAGTTGCGCACCATCAATGGCATGCGTTTGAACCTGGCCACGAATCGAGCGCAGTTGGCCGCGGTTCGCAAAGAACGTGCGGCTGTTTGGAAGCAAGCGAAGCTTCATCGCGATCAAGTGAGCGTAAAACTCAAGCAATCGCAAAAGGTGTTGGCGAGTTTGAAAGGTAAGGCGCGAAAGATCTATCTCGCCCGGTTAGCGAAACGTCGAGCCGCGCAAGCAGCAGCCGCCAAGCAAGCACAGAAGGCATGGGCAGGCGGCAAAGTTTTCGCAGGCAAGGCGCCGAGTGCCGCGGCACGGCGTGCAGTCACATATGCGATTCGGCAAGTGGGCAAGCCATATATCGCGTTCATGGCAGGGGAGCGAGCCTTTGACTGTTCCGGATTGACGCAGGCTGCCTATAAGCACGCTGGCGTTGCGCTTCCTCACTTCTCAAAGGCGCAGGTTCGCTACGGTCGCAAAGTGTCGTGGTCGCAAATGAAGCCTGGTGATTTGATGTTCTTCTTCAGACGAGGCGCACACCATGTGGCGATGTACATCGGGGGCGGACGCATGGTTCACGCCGAGAACCCACGGTCAGATGTGACCATCACGAGCATCAACGCTCCGTGGTATCGAGCTCGTTTCAGCGGGGCTGCTCGCGTCGTAGGACGATAAACCCATGTGGGCGCAGCAACGTGTGAACCGAGCGCCCCTGCGGATGGTTGCCCTGTTGGTCGTGTGCCTGATTGGCATTGCAGTGGCTGGTCGCTGGTTCACATTCCCACACCTGCGCGGAACCCCCGACTGGCGACTTGATTTCACGGCCGCGGAACTCGCTCGTCAAGCACGCTACCGCGGCGAGCTCTCGTTCTGGATGTGGTGGGCAATTCTTTCGCCGTTCTTGACGGCGGCGGCTTACGTGCTCATTCGTCCACTGCGACTTCGAGCAATGTCTGTTGTTCGTGCTGCGCCATGGCTGGGCGAGCCAGGTCGGGCGGCGCTCTTGTGCGCGTTACTGCTTGGCGCAAGCTCCATCAGCGCATGGCCAGCAGAAGTCATGGTCTGGCACATCAATCGTCGATGGGACATGACGAGTGAGAGTCTCGGCGGTGTGTTCCTGAGCTTGGCGCGCGATGTGCTGCTCATGGGCCTCGTGGTGTTTGCACTCGGAACCTTGTTCTTGCGACTCATGAGGCGTTGGCAGCGAACGTGGTCCACACGCATTGCCGCAGGTTCAGTTGTCGTCATTGCTGCGTGTGGCTTTCTGCCAGCACTGCAAGGCTTGCAACCCGAGCGCACTACTGCGATGCCGCCAGGAAAAGTGTCGCAGCAACTCGAAACCTTGAAAGTCAAAGCCGGGCTACCTTCGGTGCCAATCCGAGTGAGCGCTTCGGCAGGTAGCGACAACGGCTTGAATGCCTACGCCACAGGCGCTGGCCCGTGGGCGAGAGTGGTGTTGCGCACATCATCTGTGAACCAAACCCGCGCGGATGAGTTGACCTCGATGGTTGCACACGAACTCGGTCACGTTCGCGCACGAGACCCACTGTTCGGCGCGTTAGCAGGTGGCTGCCTCACAGGAATACTGATTGCTGGACTCGGATGGTGGCAAGGTCGGCCTACCACTGAATCCGGAGTCCGATTGCCGCTGTCACCAATGCACATGTCATCACGGCAGATGTCGCCGATTCCCGCACGAATTGTGCCCGTGCTTGTGCTTGCGTGGCTGAGTTTGCAATTGGCGGGTTTGCCGTTGGTCAATTCGGTGAGTCGTGGCATCGAAACTCGAGCCGACATTGCCGCACTCGAACTGACACAGAATCCACAAGCATTCATTTCAATGATGCATCGAGTTGCTGTTACGAATCTGGCATTTCTCGGTGACGACGCCCCACGTCAGTGGCTTCGCAGCCATCCGACAATTGTTCAACGGATTGCGAATGCGCGCGCATGGGCGCAAGCCAACGGCATCGATGTGCCACCGGGCATTGTTGCACCGAAACCTACTTCCGATGGCGTGCAGAGACTGCAGTGAAAGCAGTAGGCACGGGTAGCGTTCGGGTATGAGCATCGCGCGCCGCTGCACGGCAGTGTTGCGGTGTGAGCCGCACCGAAGCGATGTGGTCACGGAACAATGAAAACGTTGGTGCTGACAAACGATTTTCCGCCGCGCGGTGGTGGCATTGAAACGTTCATTCACGAGCTCTTGCGACGTCAAGCCCCAGAGTCGATTGCTGTGCTCGCAGCATCCGCGGCATCAAGGTCTGACGGTGTGACCTCCGCAGAAGCCTTGGCATACGACACGTCAGCGGGCTATCCAATTGTTCGGCTGCGCGCGGGCATGTGGCCAACTCGTGCAGTCGCTCAGGCAGCGGTGTCGATGGCAGCCGAACTTGGGTGTGACCGAGTCTGGTTGCCGTCGTCAGCCCCACATGGGTTGTTGGTGCCGATGCTCCAGCGTCGTGGGCTGCCTGTGGTGGTCGCCACCACCCATGGAGCGGAAGCTGGAATGGCGCCTTATCCGGGAGGTCGCGCCATCTTGCGTGCTGCGGCGCATGCACAGGTGCTCACCTATCTCGGGTCTTGGACTCGCAGTCAAGTGCAACGCGCGTTGAAAGGCACGCGCGATGACTACCGATGGGCTCGGCTTGCGCCTGGGGTGGATGTTGAGACATGGCGACGCACGGATGAATTGCGTGACCGTGCACACGACATCAGAACTCGGCTTGGGTTAGCGGATCGTCCGGTTGTGGCGTGTGTGTCACGTTTGGTTGCGCGCAAAGGTCAAGACCGTCTGATTGCCGCGTGGCCAGAAGTGCTGCGCAGATTTCCGGATGCAGTGCTACTCATTGTGGGCGCCGGTCCACTTGCTCGGAAATTGCAGGCCCAAGCACGCGACCTCGGCGATAGCGTGCATTTCACCGGCCGCGTGCCTTACGCAGACTTACCTGCTTACACGGCAGTTGCAGATGTCTGTGCGCTACCTGCGCGGTCCCGACTTGCGGGTTTTGATGTGGAAGGACTTGGCATCGTGCTCCTCGAGGCTGCAGCGCTCGGGATTCCCACGATTGCCAGCGCGACAGGGGGAGTGCCAGACGCGTTGCTGCCGGACGAAACCGGCTTGTTGCTGCCTGAAGCAAAGTCTGAACAGGAACACATTGGTCATCTTGTTGATGCTGTCGTGACCCTGCTTGCTGATGCGTCATTGCGCGAACGACTCGGCACCGCCGGTGCGGAGTGGGTTCGACGTCAATGGTCCTGGGATGTGCCGGCGACCACGTTGGCAACTTTGCTGCGTTCTGGCGACTAGTGCTGTGAAAAACAGCAATTCCTAACGCTTCGCGTTGTAGAGGGCTTCAATGTCGGCAGCGTGTTGTTCCATGACGACTGACCGCTTGAGTTTCATTGACGGAGTGATTTGACCACCAGCGATAGTCCATTCCGTTGGGATGATGGCAAAGCTACGAATCTGCTCGGCTTTGGAAACTTGGGCATTCGCGTTGTCAATCACGCGCTGAATTTCCGCACGCAAATCTGCGTCAGAGATCAAGTCTGAAATGTGCGTTGAGTCTGGGCGATTGCGTCCGCGTAGCCAAAGTCGCAGCGCCTCTGGGTCAATGGTGACGAGTGCTGCGACGAATGGCTTGGCTTCACCAACCACCATCGACATTGAAACAAGGAACGATGCATTGATGGGGTCTTCAAGCACCGCCGGCGCCACGTTCTTGCCGCCAGCGGTGACGATAATTTCCTTAGCGCGGCCAGTGATGCGAAGGAATCCGTCATCATCGATTGCACCGAGATCTCCGGTGCGGAACCAGCCATCCTCAGTCATGGTGGCACGAGTCGCTTCTGGGTTGTTCCAATACTCGCGAAAGATGTTGCCGCCAAGCAATTGCACTTCACCATCGTTGGCAATCCGCATCGACGTGCCGGGCACTGCTCGTCCGACGCTGCCAATTTTGATTCCCGGACCACCTGGGTAGCGGCAGTGGTTTCGGTCAAGCCATAACCTTCGAGCACCGTGATGCCCATACCGCGAAATGCGTGACCAAGACGTTCACCTAGCGGTGCCCCACCAGAGACGGCCCACTGCAATTTGCCACCAAGAGTTGCGCGCAACTTGCCGTAGACGAGCCGGCTGAACACGGCATGTTTCAGACGCAAAGCCAGACCAACTGAACCAGTGTCCTGGGCACGGCTAAAAGCAATTGCTGTGTTGAGTGCCTTCTCGAAAAGTGCACCCTTTCCTGCTTGGGTGGCTCGCTGGGTGGCAGTGTTGATGAGTTTTTCGAACACGCGTGGCACGGCCACAATCAGGCTCGGTTGCATTACTTGCATGGCATTTGTGAGTGCGGCGGTGTCTGAGCAATAGCCAATGCGTGCTCGGGTGGTGATGAGCACTGCTTGCAGGATGCGCGCGAACACATGTGCCAGGGGTAGAAAGAGCACAGAAGTTGTGTGCTCGTTCACGACAGTTGGTTCCGCCTCAAGCACAGAGTGGGTTTCGAACATCAGATTTGAATGTGTGAGCACGCAACCTTTTGGTCGGCCCGTGGTGCCGGATGTGTAGATGATGGTGGCGGGGTCTTCCGGCCCGCGCGAAGCCAATGCGGCATCCACATCAGCAGAACTACCGGCGGCAAGCCCGGCAATCGTGTCCAGACCGCCGTCAGCAATAGTCCACACCGCGCCCAAACCCGGTAAGTCAGCGCGCACTGAATCCACGGTGGCACGCATCTGTGCATCTTCGACAACCACGCACAGTGCTTTGGAATCAGTCAGAATCCATCGAACTTGGTCGGCCGATGACGTTTCGTAAATCGGAACGGTGACACCGCCAGCATGCCAGATGGCTAGGTCGAGAACGGTCCACTCATACCGCGTGCGCGACATGATGCCGACCCGGTCACCTGGGCGCACACCTGCGGCCATGAGACCTGCGGCAACTGAGCGCACATGTTGGTAGAGACCCTTGGCAGTGACCTGGTTGACGAAGGCGCTGCCATCCCACTGTTCGGCAACGACGGTTTCGGGATGAGATGCGGCATTGGCGGACACGGCATCAATAAGGGTGCGCCATGAAGGCCGTGCATTCAGCAGCGGTTCACTTCGGGTCTCAGACATGCCCGAATCATGCCGGACTATCAAAGCCTTGTCAGCGTGCCTAGGCTCTGCCCCGGCGCTACCAACGCCCTGTCACGACGCCAATGCGGTGTGAGCGTTGTGCGCCACCAGCGCTGCAGACAGCGTGGTGTCTCAAGGGATCGGCAGCCGCCGCGCTCAAGGAGGTTTCAATGTTTGCCATCGGGGTTGATGTCGGCGGCACCAAGATTGCAGCGGGGCTGGTGAGTGACACCGGTGAGGTGGTTGCGCGTACTCGAGCCGACGTCGCCGACCGCACTCCGGCAGCAGTCATTGCGGCCATCGTCGAAGCAGTTTCGGCGCTACGTGAACACAGCGATGCTGGCGTGGCTGGTGTAGGTGTGGGGCTACCAGCATTTCTTGACACGGCTCGTGAAGTGGCCGTCGTTGTGCCCAATCTCGGATGGAGAGATGTACCCGCCGCAGCGATGCTGCGAGACGCGCTTGGCACAGATGTCACGCTTGAAAACGATGCAAATGTCGCAGCGTGGGGAGAGTATCGATTCGGCGCGGGTCAAGGTGTTGCGGATTTGGTGATGGTGACCATCGGCACCGGTGTGGGTGGCGGCATCATCTTGGGCGGCCAATTGTTGGTCGGCGGTCAAGGGATGGCTGCAGAAATCGGTCACATGACTCTCGTGCCCGGTGGCCTACCGTGTCCGTGCGGCAAGGTCGGATGCTGGGAGCAATACGCAAGCGGGCAAGCATTAGTGCGCATTGCTAAGGAATTGGCTAGCAGTGCATCGGCACAGGCCAAGGCTTTATGTGAACTCGGCGATGGCACTGTCGCAGGGATCACTGGCGTTCATGTCACTGCTGCGGCAGGTGCAGGCAATGAAGTTGCGCTGGCCGCGTTTGCGCAGTTGGCGGACAACATTGCTGCAGGTCTTGCTGACTTGGTTGCGGTGCTGGACCCAGCTGCATTCGTGATTGGTGGCGGCGTGAGTGAAGCCGGTGACATTTTGATGACACCTCTGGCTGCCGCTTACCCCACGCGCGTGCCAGTGCAGCGTCAGCAACAGATTCCGCTGCGCGCGGCAACGTTGCGCAACGATGCCGGGTTGGTGGGTGCGGCTGACTTGGTGCGGTGGCGAGCCGCACACCCGTCATAAAGCACAGCGTTCGAGAGTATTTCGTTCGGTCACACGACTGCGCCATCGTCATCAGGGTCGTCTCGGTGTGTGGGAATGAGTTGAAACAGCAGTGCCGCGCCTGTCCCGGCGAGTGATAGTCCGAGCACAGTCGACCACGTGTCTGCAAATCCCATAACTGACGCAGTGATGAGTAAGCCGATTCCGCTCACGGCACATGCCCATGCCGCGCGCGTGCGTCGGGTGAGTTGAGGTGCTGGCGGAGCAGGTGGCACAAAGTGGGCGTCGTCGTCCAATGCCTCAAAGTCTGCGCGCGCAGACACTTCTGCCGCGGTAGGTGCATCGCCTTCGGTCGCTGCTGTGGGGGTCGGGGTTGCAATGATGTCTGGAACGCCGGTGAAAAGGTCGTCGCCAAGCCGTTGGACGATGTCATCCCACTCGCGCTCGCTTTGGTCGTCGCGTTCCACGCACTCAAGGCTAGGTGACGACGCCGACAAACCGCAGTCTCCCGGCTAGGGTTATCAGCGTGTGGTACCAAGTGTTGCGCACCCTTGTGGTCTGGCCATTGACTCGCTTGTGGTGGCCACGGGTGCACAATCTCGACGCGGTGCCCGTGCGCGGTGGGGCAGTCCTCGTCAGCAATCACCTTTCGTTTTGTGATTCCATCTTTCTGCCCGTTGAGTTGAGTCGGCAAGTGACGTTTTTGGCCAAGCGCGAGTACTTCGTCCGTCCTGGCTTAGTGGGTTTGCTGTGGCGCTGGTTTTTCACAAGTGTGGGTCAAGTGCCAGTGGATCGCAGTGGCGGTCGCGCGGCGGAGGCTGCAATCACCACCGGGGTGCGGCTCGTGAAGTCCGGAAAGTTGCTCGGCATTTACCCAGAGGGCACTCGCTCTCCCGACGGTCGGCTCTACCGCGGTCGCACTGGTGCAGCGCGCATCGCAATTGAGGCACAGGTTCCGGTGATCCCAGTGGCGATGGTGAACACGTTTTGGATTCAGCCAACCGGACGACGGATTCCGCGACTCGGTCGCCGCATTGGAGTGCGATTTGGTGAACCTATTGACACCTCTCGGTGGAAAGGGATGGCTGCTGAGCCTGCCGCAATG
>RGCY01000040.1 GCA_009918865.1 Actinomycetota bacterium | reverse complement strand
TCGGCCACCTTCAAGTTTGACTGCGTGTGCGCCCCCTTCTTTCAGAAACCGCGCCGCGTTTTGCAACGCGGTGGCAGAACTGCTTTGGTAAGAACCGAAGGGCATATCTGCGACAACCATCGCTCGTGAACTACCGCGGACAACTGCTCGCACGAGAGGTAGCAAGTCATCAACTGTGATGGCGACGGTGTTGTCGTAGCCGTAAACCACCGTGGCAGCGGAATCTCCGACGAGAAGGACTGGAACTCCGAGTTCATCAAAGATGCGAGCAGTGATGGCGTCATAGGCGGTCAGCATGGGCCACACGTCACCCGTTGCTTTTGCCTGCGCGAGGTCTCGCACGCTCACTCGTGCCGTCGCCGGACGGGGACCGTAAAGAGAATGTTCTGCGCGCGCTTGTGCGCTGCGCGAGGTCATGGTTGACATGGCACCTCTCATCACCTCGAGGCCGCCTGATTGCGGTCCCCGTGCGTGGCTCAATTGTGACACAGTGCTGCCGACACGCTCAGGGAAGCATGGGGGCGCTTTGGTCAGTTGCGCGCGCTGCGCGGCGACGACAGTGAAGCAGTGGGTTGCGCGCCATCAGCAAGCGCGAGATTCGGACGTTCAACCCGGAACATGCACAGCCAATAAGCGGTGAAGGCTGCAAGTAAGCCGCCATAAATATCAATCACATAGTGCTGACGCAAGAGCACAGTTGCTGGAACAATCAAGGTGAACCATGGAATCAGCACGCGAGCGGTGCGCGGGATACGTGTGCGCAGACGCCACAGGGCGATGATGGAAATCACCGACCAGGTCACGTGATTGGACGGGAATCCGTTGAGCGGTCGGTCGTTGCCGTAGACCACATTGACCAAGAGCCATGTGAATGGATCATGACCTGTGACCGGGATTCGGGGCACTTCAGTTTGGAAACACAGATAAGCAACATTCAAAATGAGTTGCCCAATCATGATGGCAAGCCCATTGGTGAGAAATGCTTTGCGACCGCCGGCGCGCAACGACAGCAAAGGTACGACCACCATCGCCAGCACATGGAATGACAAGTACGGCACGACAAAGACGGGGACGATGGGCATGTGCTCATCTACCCATGTGTTCATGCGTAGCGGTTCACTCAAGGGAGTGAGGCGGTTAAAGAAAAAGTAGGAGCCCATCGCTGCGGCAATGCCAGCGAAGATGAGCGAGATTTCGAGGGTTGATGCGCGTCGCTCGTGTGTCATGCGGACAGGGTAGGCAGTGCGAGAGGTGGATGTGGTGGCAACGCGCTGTGCCCACGTGTGTCTACCCGTGTGGGGGTCGCGCTGAAATGGGCAGGCGTCGATCACGGCCGAAGGCGAGTCGGCTGACTTTCGGTCCGGGTGGGTACTGCCGGCGCTTCCACTCTGCAGCGTCCACCATGAGGACAACTCGATTCACTAAGTCTTGGTCGAAACCCGACGCCACTAGCGAGTCTGGGTCCACATCTCGTTCCACATACGCCGCAAGGACTGCGTCCAGCAGGTTGTAGGCAGGCAGACTGTCGGTGTCGCGTTGATCCGGTCGCAACTCTGCACTCGGCTCTTTCTCAATGGAGTTGACTGGGATTGGGGGAGTTTGTCCAGTGCGCTCGGCATGCTCATTGCGCCAACGCGCCAATGCCCAGACATCCACCTTGAACACATCTTTAATAGGGGCAAACGCGCCGACAGTATCCCCGTAGACAGTTGAGTACCCACACGCCAACTCGCTCTTGTTACCCGTGGCGAGCACAAGATGGCCCTCGCTGTTTGAAATCGCCATCAGGGTCGTGCCACGCACCCGTGCTTGCACATTCTCGGCCGCAAGGTCTTTTAACGACAGCCGCTCGGTGAACTCTTGAATCATGGGTTCCACATCAATTGTGCGAATGTGCATCCCGGTGCGTTGTGCGAGTTCGGCTGCGTCATCTCGCGAGTGCTCGGAGGAAAAGCGGCTCGGCATCGACACGCCATACACATTGTTCGCCCCCAGAGCATCACATGCCAGCGCGGCAACGAGTGCAGAATCAATTCCGCCTGAGACTCCGAGCGCGACGGAGGTGCGTCCGTTCTTGTGAACGTAGTCTTTAATGCCCAGCACAATGGCATTCCACACTTGTTCGATGTCTGCTGTTGGAGGAGCTTGTGGTGCGCTCAGGTGTTCATCAAGAGTGATGCTTGCCTCCGCGAATTGCGGCATTCGGGCTGTCACTATGCCGCGTGCGTCCACGGCGAATGAACCACCATCAAACACGAGTTCATCCTGACCGCCGACACTGTTGACATAAACAATCGGACAGCCAACCTCCCGTGCTCGCTGTGAAACTAGGGTCGTGCGCGCATCATCTTTATCGCGTTCGAATGGCGAGGCATTTGGAACGAGTAGCAACTGCACTCCAGCGGCTCGATACTCAGCCATCAAGGCGCTGCCTTGCCAGAGGTCCTCACAAATCGCGATGCCGACTTTGGCTCCAGCAACGTTGAACACGGTGATGTCTGACCCCGGTGTGAAGTTGCGGTATTCATCAAAGACGCCGTAGTTGGGTAGGTGTCGCTTGGCATAGGTGGCAATGACCTCACCTTGAAACAACACGGAAGCGCAGTTCGTTGGAGCCGGTCGACCTCCGACCAATGACAGCGCTGCTCCCACATGTCCGATGACAACTGCCCGGTGGCCATGCCCACGTTCAGCCAACGCGGCTGCGAGTGAGTGAACAGCCTTGATGCTTGCTTGTTGCAGTGAAGGTCGTAGCGCTAAATCTTCGAGCGGATAACCAGTGACCACCATTTCGGGCAGTAGCACGATGTCAGCAGCAGGGTCCACCGCTGCCATGGCGGTGAGGATGCGCTGGCAGTTTGCGTCAACGGCTCCAACGATGCTGTTCATTTGCAGCATGGCCACACGTGGCAGTGCAGTCTGGCTCGCTGATGCGTCGCCGAGGGGCATACGGGCAGCGTAGCGCGCTCATGTTGCGTGTCGATGTGGCACGCAACACAGTCACATCTGCCAGCATGAAACCTTGCCGTAACACGCGCGCGGCAGGATGTGGGCATGGATCGTCAGACAGAGTTCGTACTACGCACCATTGAAGAGCGTGACATTCGCTTTGTCAGGCTCTGGTTCACTGATGTGCTCGGCATGCTTAAGAGTGTGTCGGTTGCACCGGCAGAGCTGGAGTCGGCTTTCACCGAAGGAATCGGTTTCGACGGCTCAGCCATTGAAGGATTCGCTCGCGTGCACGAGTCCGACATGCTTGCAAAACCCGACCCATCAACTTTCGCGTTGTTGCCGCTGCGTGGTGAAGGCCCAGGTGTAGCACGCATGTTCTGCGACATCACGATGCCTGATGGTTCGCCTTCTTATGCCGACCCCCGGCATGTGCTCAAGCGCATCTTGAACAAAGCCGGCGATATGGGCTTCACGTTCTATACCCACCCAGAAATTGAATTCTTCCTGTTCAAAGACCAACCGGCGCGTGGGCAGAAGCCAGTGCCAGTGGATGAGGTTGGTTACTTCGACCACGCGCCCAATGGCGCTGGGCAAGATTTTCGTCGCGCCGCCATCACGCAGTTGGAACAGATGGGAATCTCAGTTGAATACAGTCACCACGAAGGCGCGCCTGGTCAGCAGGAGATCGACCTGCGCTATGCAGATGCCCTAACAACGGCCGACAACATCATGACCTTCCGACTCATCGTGAAGGAAGTTGCACTCGAGCAAGGAACCTATGCCACATTCATGCCCAAGCCGTTCGAAGAGCACCCGGGCTCGGGTATGCACACGCACGTCTCCTTGTTCGAAGGTGACCGCAACGCATTCTTTGACGCGAGTGGTCAGTACCACCTTTCCAAGGTGGGGCGTTCATTCATTGCGGGACTACTAAAACACGCTCCCGAAATCACAGCGGTCACAAATCAATGGGTGAACTCCTACAAGCGACTGATCGGTGGCGGTGAAGCGCCGGCTTATGTGTGTTGGGGTCACAACAACCGCAGTGCACTCATTCGAGTGCCGATGTACAAACCGAACAAAGGCACGAGCACGCGCGTGGAGATGCGTTCCATTGATGCTGCATGCAATCCGTATCTCGCTTTTGCAGTGGTGCTGGCCGCAGGACTCAAGGGCATTGAAGAAGGCTATGAGTTGCCGGCCGGGGCGGAAGATGATGTGTGGAGTTTGACTGAAGCCGAACGTCACTCACTTGGGATTGACCCACTACCGACGTCGTTGAGTCGAGCAATTGCTGCGATGGAAGACAGTGAACTAGTCGCAGAAACTCTTGGCGAGCATGTTTTCGACTTCTTTCTGCGCAACAAGCGTGCGGAATGGGCTGCCTACCGTCGTCAGGTGACCGAGTTCGAACTCAATCGGTACCTGCCAGTGCTGTGACCAATGCCCACAGCCGGTGAGTTAGCACGCGCGGGGGTTCTTGACACCGCGGCGGCTGCCGTATTGCTAGAGCCCCTGACTCCTAGCGCGACTCAGGCAGTCGTGGCAGGGCTACCCAGCGCTGCTGATCCAGATGCCGCATTGGCAGCACTCGCGTCGTTGTGTGCTGCACATGACCGCATCGCGGCTCAATGTGACGATGTCGCATTCACGACTGCCTTGATGGCAGTGCTGGGGGCGAGCCCTGCGTTTGCAGACCATCTCCAGCGCCATCCGGACGACGTCGATGTCGTGATGTCTGCACATGACTGGTCTTGGGATGCGCAGAACATAAGCACCGATGTGACTGCCGCAGCGCAGGCGGCAGATGCCGGGTCCAGCCACGCGATTGCTGCACTGCGCCGCCGATACCGGCATCACTTGCTTGCCGTCGTCGCGCGTGACGTTCTGCACGCCCAACCAATTGAACAGACTTGGCAGCAACTCAGTGATCTTGCAGATGCGGCGCTCACTGCGGCATGGCATATCGCCGTTGAACAACACCAGAGTGCTCAGCCAAACATGGCTGTGGTTGCACCAGCCGTGATTGCGCTGGGCAAGTGCGGTGCAAGAGAGTTGAACTATGTCAGCGATGTTGATGTTGTCTTCGTCGTCCCCGATGATTGCGAGCCTGAGCAACTAGATGTCGCCACGCGCATTGCCCGCACCATGATGGACATCTGCATTGAACCGAGTGTGGAGGGCCAACTCTGGACAGTTGATGCAAACCTGCGTCCGGAAGGTAAGCGCGGTGCGCTGGTGCGCACGCTGTCGAGTTATGTTGACTATTACGAACGCTGGGCACAGCCGTGGGAGTTCCAAGCGCTGCTGAAAGCCCGTGCAGTTTGTGGCGATATCAACACGGGCGCCGCATTTGTGGCGCAGACTCGACGATTTGTGTGGTCGGCTGGTCAGCATCCAGGTTACATCGCACAGGCGCGGCACCTGCGACAGCGAGCTGAAGCCGAAATTGACGGTGACGCATCGCGCGAAATCAAACTTGGCCCGGGTGGATTGCGCGATGTTGAGTTCAGTGTGCAATTGTTGCAACTAGTTCATGGTGTTGAAGACGAAACTCTCCGCGTATCCGGAACCCTTGACGGGCTAGCCGCGTTGTCTGCCGGCGGCTACGTTGGGCGTGAAGACGCGACCACGCTTGCTGACACTTATCGATTCTTGCGAGGAATCGAACATCGACTGCAGTTGCGTCGGTTGCAACGCACTCACACGCTGCCCGAACTTGAATCAGACTTGCGGTGGCTTGGTCGGGGGATGGGTTTCGGTCGCGATCCTGCGCAAGAGTTACTTGAACGTTGGCGCGCAGTGGCTGTTGATGCTCGACGCAGACACGAGAAGTTGTTCTACCGTCCATTGCTCGACGTGTATGCGCGTCTTGAACCCGGCACTGCTCGCCTGAGTGAGTCCGCAGCGCGAGAAAGATATGAAGCACTCGGGTTTGCTGACCCTGATGCAGCCGCCCGGCATGTGCAGGCCCTCGCCCAAGGCGTGAGCCGGCGCGCAGTCATTCAGCGCACATTGCTTCCCGTCATTCTTTTGTGGCTATCGCAGTCACCACAGCCGGATGCAGGACTCCTGGCATTTCGCCGCATCAGCGAGGCTCTGGGTGAAACACATTGGTTTTTGCGCACCTTGAGAGATGAATCCGCCGCCGCCGAGCGGCTGGTGAAAGTTTTGGGGAGTAGTCGCTGGCTCACGGAACTGCTGTTGAACTCGCCTGAAGCGGTTTCCATGTTGGCCGATGATGAACAACTGCGACCGCGTGACCACGCACAGTTGAAGGAGGACTTCACTGCCGCGACTAGTCGTCATGAAGATGTTCACAATGCCGCGCTCGTGATTCGCAGTTTGCGTCGGCGGGAGCTGTTGCGCATCGGCATCGCCGATCTGCTCGGCCTGCTTAACGTGGATGAGGTCGGAGCGGCACTCAGCGATGTGATGGCCGTGACCATTGATTCGACTTTGCGTGCGGTGCAACTGCAATGGCAAGCCAATCACGATTGCTCACTGCCGGTAGCAATTGCGGTGATTGGCGTGGGCCGGCTTGGTGGCGGCGAATTAGGGTACGGCTCGGATGCTGATGTCTTATTCGTTCATGAACCTCTAGACATCGACGAATCAGAAGCAATGTCCGCGGCACTTGATGTGATTGCACAACTACGCGCTGTTTTGCTGGCACCTTCGCCCGAGCCGCTGATTGAACTCGATGCTGATTTGCGACCAGAAGGTCGCAATGGACCTCTGACTCGAACCTTGGCGTCATATGCCGCCTACTACGCGCAGTGGTCAGCACCGTGGGAAGCCCAGGCGATGTTGCGTGCGAAGGCAATTGCAGGAGATGTACGTCTGGGTGCGTTATGGGAGGACATGATTGCTGGTGTGCGATGGCCAGAAGGTGGCATCGACGACTCAGCTGTGCGCGAAGTTCGACGTATCAAGGCGCGTGTGGAAGCCGAACGGCTGCCCCGTGGTGTGGAGCCGAGTTCACATCTGAAACTTGGTCCAGGTGGATTATCTGACGTTGAGTGGATTGCACAGTTGCTCCAACTGCAGCACGGATGGTCGATGACGAGTTTGCGCACGCAATCAACCGACCAAGCGCTGCGAGCTGCGGCGCAAGCAGGGCTACTTGCAGGCAGTGATGAACGCATCTTGGTGGAAGCATGGCAAGCGTGCACCAGAATTCGGAATCGGCTTGTACTTCTCACGGGGGTTGCCAGTGATGTGTTCCCAAGTGACCCACAAACCTTGCTCTCTCTCACGCATGTGGTGGGTTCTGAAAGTCCGCAAGTGATGCGCGATGAGCATCTGAGATTGCGCCGACGTGCACGCGCAGTGATGGAGCGAGTCTTCTACGGACGCGTGTGACTCTGCTGTTGAAGTTGCCTAGGCGCGACGCGATTAGCACCAGGGGTGACGCCAATGCGCAGTCGCGCACATGAGGTGATCGAGCGAACCGACTATAAACGCGTAGACAGCTTTTGTAGAACGCGCGTGGCACACGGCCCCTAATGGCGTCGACGAATTGGACTTTGCGTCGGTCGACCGTGCGGAGCGGCGAGAAACTCGGTGATGATGTGCGAGAGTAGCTTCGGTTGTTCAACCGGCATGGCGTGGGACGCATTAGGAATCACGGCAAGTTGTGCCATGGGTAGCGCTTCGTAGAGTTCAACGGTGTGCCGCAAACTGATGGGTTCATCATCACCGATTGCCACGAGAGTCGGAACATTGATGGTGGCGAGATCAGTGGCGGTGAACGTGGGTTGCGTTGCCCACATATCCCACGTGGCAGCGGCATTGAGTGCGGCCTGGTTGATGCCGTCTGGGCTGAGCCGTCCGGTCTCACTGTTTGTGTAGGACTCCACCACACTTTCACGCGGTGGCATCACCCCAGGCATTAATCCCGTGTGATGGAAGTTTCCGCCGATGAGGACTGCTGTGTGCATCAAGTCTGGGCGCTGGATGGCAACTGCAAGCACGGCATTGGCGCCATCGCTGTAACCAATGACGTGCGCTGGTTCGCGCACATACTCCTCAAGGAATCCGATGACCTGGGCCGCTTTATCTGCAATTGTGAAGCACTCTTGCGTCGCAGGCGAGCGACCACAGCCACTTCTGTCAAAGGCCACCATGCGAAAGCGCTGTCGAAGGGTGTCATCGAATGCAGTGAGCAAGGTGCCGCTGTGGTCAAGGCCACCGTGCAGGAGTAGCAATGGGGGAGTTCCTTCGCGCACCGAGCGTCCACCCCGGTCTTCCACCCATAGGTCACGACCGCGAATGGAGTAATAGCCACCCATGCGCACAAGGTTAGTGCGTTGGCGAAATGGCGAGCAGGTGTGAAATCAGACTTCCTGAGTTTCGCCAGCCGCGGTGTGAGCCGCATGCTCAACGGCAGTGTGGTGATCTTGACGACCACCGGGTAGTTCCGATGGTGGGGCTAACGCGGGCTTCAGGACATTCTTCGCGCCGAAGATGTACGCCGCAGGCGATAACACCGCGAAGGCCGCAGCGATGACCATCACTGTTGACGGGCTGGTTGCAGTCACAAGTTTCCCAGCAAGTGCTGACCCTAAAGCGCCGACCGAACCTTCAATGGTCCACAGAAATGCCAATGACGACACTTGAGTTCCCGGTGGACGGACAGCATCCACGGTTTCCATGTAGAACACATGTGCCGGACCATTTGTTAGGCCACTGAGAAACATGACAACAGCCATCGTTAAGCCAGGATGACTCAATGGCAGGAGAAATGCCACGAGCGCCAGCGCGGTTTGAGTGACCATCAACCCACGCAGTGGTGCCACCTTCGTGAACTTTGCGCCAGCCACCATGCCGCGGCAGACACTCCGCAGAGCACGACGTAGAGCAGCCAGACGTGAGGGCCGAACGATTGACTAACAGCATCCATGACTGACTCCTAGTCGTGAGTTTTGACGGCTG
>RGCY01000039.1 GCA_009918865.1 Actinomycetota bacterium | reverse complement strand
GTCTTGGTGGTGGACACGACGAGCGTGAGCAGACGCTGAACCAACTCTTGGTTGAGATGGATGGTTTTGATGTTGCCGGCGGCGTGATTCTGATCGCGGCGACAAACCGCCCAGACATTCTCGACCCGGCGCTGCTGCGTCCAGGTCGTTTCGATCGCCAAATTGCTATCGAGTCACCAAATCTTGATGGGCGCCTGGCAATTTTGAAAGTGCATGCAGCTGGCAAGCCTCTGTCTGACGATGTTGACTTACGCGCGGTTGCGAAGCGCACGCCGGGTTTCACTGGTGCCGATTTGGCAAACGTTCTCAATGAGGCCGCGCTGCTGACCGCTCGCACCGGTGAGACTCAGATCGACAATGCCACCCTTGATGAGGCAATCGACCGCGTGATTGCTGGTCCACAGAAGCGCACTCGCGCGATGGATGACCACGAGAAACTCATCACCGCTTACCACGAGGGTGGACACGCACTGGTGGCTGCGGCATTACCCAACACGGATCCGGTTCACAAAATCACGATCCTGCCGCGTGGCCGTGCACTTGGTTACACGATGGTTTTGCCCGAGCAAGACAAGTACTCCACCACCCGTGCGCAGATGCTCGATCAACTCGCATACATGCTTGGTGGGCGTGCCGCCGAAGAAATGGTCTTCCACGACCCAACCACCGGTGCAAGCAACGACATTGAGAAAGCAACATCGGTTGCTCGTGCCATGGTCACCCAGTTCGGTATGACTGAACGTCTCGGTGCAATTAGGTATGGCAGTGCCTCATCGGAAGTTTTCCTTGGCCGCGAGATGGGTCACCAACGCGATTACTCGGAAGAAGTCGCTGCCGCAATCGATGAGGAAATTCGCGCACTCATTGATGCTGCCCACCATGAGGCATACGAGATTCTGCAGCAGAACCGGACTGTGTTGGATGCGCTGGTTGTTGAGTTGCTGGAGAAAGAAACTCTGGACAAGGCGCAAGTGGAACGCATCTTCGCGCCGCTGGTCCGCAAACCAGAGCGTGCCGCTTGGACTGGTTCGGCCCGACGAGTTCCCAGCGATGCGCCACCGGTGGCTGTGCCGGTGCGCGTGACTCACGCACCTGAAAGCAACCACACCGCAACCGCTGAACCTGCATCAAGCAGTGATGCACCCGGTGACGCCACTGCGTGACAGTCATGAGTTCAGGTATTGACCCGGTCTCGTTGCCAGAGCCAACCTCTGTCAGCGCGTTCGACCACGCCCGGGTCGCTGCCGCAGTGCGCGAACTTCTTGCTGCGATTGGCGAGGATCCGCAGCGCGACGGATTGATCAACACTCCAGCCCGGGTCGCTCGTGCGTATGCAGAACTCACCCAAGGTATGCATGAAAACCCTGCGGAAGTGCTGGGTACGACATTTGATCTGGGTCACCAAGAATTAGTGCTGGTCAAAGACATTGAAGTTCATTCACTCTGTGAGCACCACTTGATGCCTTTCCATGGCAAAGCGCACATTGGTTACATCCCTGGCAGCGATGGCCGCATCACCGGGCTTTCCAAGCTCGCTCGGCTTGTGCAGGTCTATGCACATCGGCTACAAGTTCAGGAACGCATGACCACTCAGATTGCAGAAGCATTGATGAACCAACTTGACGCTGCTGGCTGCATTGTGGTGATTGAGTGTGAACACATGTGCATGGCGATGCGGGGGGTTCGCAAGCCGGGCGCGCTAACCACCACATCCGCGGTGCGCGGAGTGCTGCGCGACGCAGCCACCCGCGCAGAGGCGATGGCATTGATTGTGCGTTGACCATGTCAACCAAGGTCATGGGAATCCTGAACATCACACCGGATTCCTTTGCAGAGAGCGCTCCTCTTGTCAACGACGCAGCGGTTGACATCGATGCAGCATTGCGCCGAGCTCACGACTTAGTGGATGCCGGCGCGGACATTATTGATGTTGGCGGTGAGTCGACTCGCCCGGGCGCAATACGCACTTCAGAAGCCGAAGAACTCGCTCGAGTGCTGCCAGTGGTCAGGCAGTTGGTTTCCGATGGCCTTGTTGTTTCTGTTGACACCATGCGGGCATCTGTTGCGCAGGCAACCCTGCACGCTGGAGCAACATTCATCAACGATGTCAGCGGCGCAACCGCAGATCCGGAGATGTTGAGCGTGCTCGCAGACACCGGCGCCCGTTGCATTCTCATGCACCGCCGTGGTGCTAGCGAAGACATGTATGCAGAAGCTCACTACAGCAACCCCACAACTGAAGTCATCGCAGAGTTGGCTCGCCGAGTCGATGCAGCACTGGCAGCCGGGGTTTCTGCATCTGCGATTGTCTTAGATCCAGGATTGGGCTTTGCCAAGAGGGCTGAACACAACTGGCATCTGCTCAAGGATTTGGCGACATTCATGAGCTTGGGTTTCCCGTTGCTCATCGGCGCATCGCGCAAGCGATTCCTCGGGGAGTTACTTGCGAGCACGGACGGGGCAGTGCGTGATGTGCAAGACAGAGATGTCGCAACTGCGGTCGTGAGTGCACTGTGTGCACAGGCTGGAGTGTGGGCAGTCCGCGTGCACGATGCCGGTGCCAGCCGAGATGCCATCGCGGTGGCTGAAGCGATGAAAACTTCAAGCCGCTCGCACACAACACCCACACAATCCGGCTCAATCGCTGACATCGCTGGACCAATCATCAGCATTATGGGAATTCAAGCGTTTGGCAGACATGGAGTGTTTGCCTTTGAACGCGAGCAGGGACAAATGTTCAGTGTTGATGCTCAGTTGCAACTTATCAGCGGTCCAACGTCTGATGATCTTTCTGAGACGATTGACTACTCACGAGTTGCTCAAGACATCGCCCGAAATGTTGGGGCGCAGCCGTGTGACTTGATAGAAACACTGGCGGAGCGGATTGCGCAGGAACTCCTTCACACCTATCCGTGCCGTGCGGTAGTTGTCACAGTGCACAAGCCGCAAGCGCCGTTGGCGATTCCTTTCGCTGATGTCGCTGTGACCGTGGAGTGTCACCGATGACGACGTGGCGCTCTGTGTGGTTTTCCCTTGGCTCAAATCTGGGAGATTGTGCTGGTCATCTTCAATCAGCAGTTGACTTCATCTGTGCTTCACCAAGTTTCGTGGATGTGAAGGTTTCGCAAGTCTGGCGTACAAAAGCCATCGGTGGTCCTGAGCAACCGGACTACCTCAATGCGGTTGTGCATGCACGAACTGATGCGCACGCACGCGACATTTTGGCTTTTTCGCACGCGTGTGAAGCCCAACGCAATCGGCAACGAGATGAGCGCTGGGGCCCACGAACCTTGGATGTTGACATCATTGCCATTGAAGGCGAAGCACACGACACCGCAGAGTTGCAGGTGCCGCATCCGCGCGCCTGCAGCCGGGGATTCGTCCTCGTGCCATTGGCCGAACTGGCGGACCCTGAGTTGTTGCTGGGCTCTGGTCTTGTGTTGGACACTGCTGGCATGCAACTCACCGATGTTGTGCTGCGTGTGAACCAGAAAACGACAAACCTGGGCGCGGAGGTCGAGAGCCGATGAAGCCAACGCGTATCTCCATGCTGCTGGCTTTAGCCGCGGTCTCCATGTCCTTGGGCTGGTCGCTGGCGCGGCTGGTTGGGCAATGGACTGGGCAAATCACCTTGGTTGGTTGGTCCATGCCCTGCACTATGGGTCTGCTGGCAACGTCCTTGCTCCTATGGACTCTGCTGGCTCGTCCACGACTGCTTCGCACACCTGGGCATGCGCCACTTCCGCCGGTGACCGCCGCTCGCACAGCGGCGTTGGCACTGGCGGCATCACGCGTAGGCACTTTCGTGGCTGGCACACATGCGGGTCTGCTGTTGGCGGCGTTGCCCCAGCGCGCAACCGTTGGTGGGCGCGATGAGATTCTGGTGGCGAGCACAACCATTGTCCTCAGCATCGCGCTCGTGTGTGTGGCACGCTGGCTGGAGTCGTTGTGCCGCATTAAGTCAGGCGGCGATAAAGACTCGAGCTCAAAGGGTGCGGCAGGTAGTGCGAAAGACAACCCTGCTGGGTCAGCAGCGCGTAGCCCAAACGCTTGATTTGCTGCTGCACTCCTTGTCACCTTAAGGCGAAGTCGGCATTGCGTCTCGACACTGCTGCCTAATGTCCCTGCAGCCCAATTGGTGGGCAGTTGACCTTGGTCAACGAAGAACGCGGGGAGGCACCAATGCTCGACAGCTCAATCTCAAGCGGCCGTCGTAGACGGACGCGAACCTTCGTCACGCTGAGTTTGGCGGTGATTGGGGCAGGAGCCGTGATGTCTTCGGCCCTGTTTACGGATAGCACCAATGTCGGTAGCAACAGCTTCACTAACGGAACAGTCGTCATCTCCACTGATCCAGCAACAACAGCGCTCACGGCGTCGAACATGGCACCTGGCGACAATGTCTATGGAACAGTCAAGGTGTCAAACCTTGGCACGCTTCCGATGCGCTACTCAATCACGTCCAATGCCACAAACACAGATAGCAAAGCATTGGCATCTCAGTTGCAAATGACCGTGAAGTCAGGTGTGAGCACGTGCGACGCAGCAGGATTCGCCGGCGGAAGCACGCTCTACAACGCGGCGGCACTCGGCGGTCTCGGAACCTCGTTGAACATTCTGGGAGATCCGAGCACAGGGCAGCAAACGGGTGATCGCTCGTTGGCTGCAGCAGCAAACGAAACATTGTGTTTCCGGGTGACCTTGCCCACGAGCACATCAAACGCCTACCAAGGTGCGACCACCACTGCCACGCTCACATTTGCAGCAGAGCAGACAACGAACAATCCGTGAGTCGTAGCCTGACGAAGCGAGGTTCCGCGGTGGCGCACATGCGTCGCCGCGGAACATCCGCTGTTTGCGTCACGTGGCTGCTGTTAGCCGTGTATGCGGCGAGTCTGCCTGTGGTGGTGAGGGCCTCGGGGGAGACGCTAGTGACACTTGTGAGCGGATCAATGGCTCCCACATATCCAGTCGGTTCGGTTGTCTTGTTAGAGAAGTTGAAACCATTGGCTGGTGTTGATGTGAACGATGTCATCACGATAAAGCGAGCACAGGGTTTGCCGGTAACTCATCGCGTTGTTGAAGTTGTGAACCTCAACGGATTAGTTGCTTACCGAACTAAAGGTGATGCCAACGCAACTGCGGATGCCGAACTCACGCTGGCCAGCGCAGTCATCGGACGCGTGACTGGTCCCCTGCCCACTTGGTGGAGTGCTGCCCTGTGGTGGCAAGGGCGTTGGCAGCGGCTACTGCTCTTTGGTGTGCCGCTGGTGCTGATTGCGTTTGCCGAGTTGCGAGCTGTTCGAAGCGCTAGAAGAGTCACCGATGGTTGATAAGAACCGTGTTTTTCTTGAGGGTTTGCAGCACCGGCGTTCAATGGCTGTTCGACTAATAAGCATGTGTGCGTTGCTGTCTGTGAGTGTGGGGTCGCATATCAGTCAATCGGCTGGACTGTTCACGGCCACGCGCATAGGTCCACAAGTCTCCATCAGCACTTGGACCGCATGTTCTCCTGACGCGTACCGACTCGCGGTTCTAGGCACGACGCCTCAGGCGTATCTGCGTATGACGCCGACCGGTTTGCTTGAACGGAGCGTCGGCTCCAACACAAGCGACTGGACATGGACCGCCGCTCCCACGACGACACCCGGAGCACTTGGATGTGATTCGAACCTCGCAACCATCCTGTCGGCGTCCGCGTGGTTGAGTAGCGAACATCGAGTGTGGACACTTGGCGACACGGTCTCGTTTTCTTATGCATTGTGGTTCAAAGCAAATGTCGGAACTCAAGGTGTCTTATTCAGTTCCGCCTCAGGTGTGGCGAGCAGCGGTGCCACAAGCCGGGCCGACCGCGCACTGTGGATTGCCCCGAACGGTGTGCTCTCTGTCTCGGTCACGGATGGACCCGTGACTAAGTGGATTTCCACGCCAGGCACAGTTGCGGATGGGAAATGGCATTTCGCTGTGGTGACTATGCAGTCAGGTGATTCTGGAGCGACTCGCGGAACGCGGCTCTACCTGGATGGTGCCCAGGTCGCTTACGACTCGCAGATGCGCAAGGGTTTACCGCCGACGAGCACGGAATCGTGGCGTGCGGGTCCAGCAACGTTGCCAACTGCCGTGGGAACACTCGCTCCCACAAGTGCTTTCACCGGGGCTCTGGATGAAATCGCAGTGTGGGACAAGGTTGTCACCGACGCGCAAATTTCATCAATCTGGGCGGCGCGCAATGGGTAGCGATGCAGTCGTGGTTGCGGTTGTGCGGTTGTGTGGTTTGACGCTGCGAGCACAAGGTCAACCTGAGAGTCTCTCCCAACTTCGACTAGCGAACTTCCGCACGGCGGTGACTATTCGACTTCCCACCACAAGTTGCCATCATCGGCTGTGTGCGTCGGCACGAATCCGCAGCGCTGCAACACGCGTTCACTAGCGGTGTTGCCAGGCTCGGTTTCCGCAGTCACCCTGAGGTCTTGCCCACTCACCAGTTGCAGCAACGCACGCACTGCATCAGTCGCATACCCGTGTCCGCGAGCACTTTCTGCAATTCCGTAGCCAATTTCAATCGCCCCGTTCGTAGGTCCACCTTTGAAGCCGATGCCACCAATGACCGTTTCGCCGTCATTTGTGCGCACGCACACCTGCCACGGCCCCGTCCAGGGTGCAATGACGGTCGGCGGCTGGTAGTTCACTCCCGAGTCAAGAGCGCGCAGCACCAGCGCGCAGATGACCATGTCCCCATCCGTTGGGTAATCAACAGCCCAATCGTCGTGGCGTAATCCATTCACCACTTCGGCCGCGGACCCGGCGGTGATGGGTCGCAGAACGATGCGTTGTAGAACTAGATCAGCGCTCATGTCGACATTGTTGCAGCAACGAAGTCGTTGGAAACTGTAAATGGGAGCAGGAGATTCAGCAGTTGAGTCCGCAGAACATTTGCTTGGTTGGCGAAATCGCGTTGCAATCCTACGTAGGTTGCACGTCCATGTGGGGTTTCAACCGCGATGGGTTCAACGCCTAACGCCCGAAAGTCATACGGCGATGCGGCCATGTCGATGCGCCGAATCCGCATTGCAAGTTCAAACGCTTGCATAGTCACGCTACTGGGCACCAGCGGCTGCAATCGCATGCACCATTTGTAGACATCCATATTTGCATGTAAGCAACCTGATTGGTCGCGCTCTGGTTGTTCCGCCCGACTCAAGGTGAGTGGGTTCCGTTGCAGACCTTCAGGGGTAAAGAAACGCCACGCATCAAAGTGGGTGCATCGCAAACCCACCGCGTCAATAGCCGTTCTCACTTCATCATCGCTCACGCGCAGGGGCCATGAACTGTGTCGACGTTCGGCGTCTGCTTGGCCGAGCACCATTGCCCATTCATGTAAACCGAAGCAACCGAAGCCGGCAGGACGTTCGCGCATGCCGGTGAGCAGTCGCACTACCCACAGCAGTTCCTGTTGCAAGCGTTGTTTAAGCGTCGGACTCACACACGCCAAATCAAAGCGCGCATGGCCATGTGCATCAACAACAAACCCTGCAGGCAGCGGCGTGGGGTCGCTGCCATAGTTCAATAAGCATGCGTCGGTTCCCGGATTCCACATACGCAGTTGGCTTGGGCGAAAGGGGTAGTAGTCCCAGAGAAAGTCTTCAATTGGGTGTTTTTCACCCCGTTGTCGGCGCGCAAGATGTGGCTGCACCCAGGTGTCAACGAGAGTGTGGTGGGCGGCACGCATGGCACGCCACTGTGGTTCAGGGGTCTCGACGCAGTTGGCGGCATGCACCGGCTCAGTCTGCCAACTGTTCTGAAAGTGTTGAGGCACACCCACAGCATTGCCGGCGTGAAGAAGGCGAATGTCATGCTTGGTTAGTGCAATCAAGCAACAATCGAGACCTGCGTCAGCCGAACGACTCGGTTTCGGTGTCAGCCGACGCAGCTTCGGATTCAGAAAGTGTTGACGCCGCTAGAGATGTCGATGTTGTGAACGTGGCAAGCCACCCGAATGCGAGTGCCGCCGACCGTTTGGCAGCAGAGCTCGCTGGTCTTGATCTTGCATCTGATGACACAGTGCTGGCACCAACACAGCCACAAACGTCAAATGATGAATTGCTTCGCAGGGAAGTGCCGCCGCACCACAACTGAATGCGTAGCAGAAGAACCATTAAGGACGGCGCGTTAGCAGTAGTGCCGCTCCTTCGGCTTGAGCCGCGATTAACGCCGGCACTTCAACCGATGGCACTGCAACCAACACCGCTGCTGAGTCCAATGCACCGGCTGCCGAAGAAACGGATAGCACGCTCAAGGCACGGGCGGCTTGCCTGACTTCTCGCTGACTATTGATGCCATTTGGAGGTGCAGCGCACCACACATCAACGCGATCACCTCGGGCGATGGTGCTCGCCGTTGCGGCATCAACCGTGATGGTCATGTGCAGGGCATTTCTCGGAGTTGGGCTGGTGGCGAATCGTTCTTGGCTCAAGGCATCACCACGAGCAATGGGTCCGAGCAACCTCCGACCGACCGCTAACGACATGCGCGTGACTACGTGTCGCGGGACTGCGCGACTCGGCAAAGAACGCAGAGCAATATCGGTGTGCGAGAGGATTGCGTCAGTGGGTAGGTCGCGCACAACCACGACAGCCTTCAGTTGTGACTCGCGTGCAAGCGCAGCCCCTGCACCTGCGGAACACAGAACGAGTAACAGCCCAACTACCGCTACGCGCGTGCGAGTGCGCATGAACTGCCGCCGCAAGTCTGAAATGACAAGTCCGGCGGAGTCGAATCTTTCACCAGAAGCTTGACGATGTGATGGGTGCATCCGCACATGGTTAACGCAGTGCGAACCCCAATGGCATGTGTCTGCCGTTGCTGTGGGTTATCTGGCTTAGGTCGCTGCCGTGGACGA
>RGCY01000038.1 GCA_009918865.1 Actinomycetota bacterium | reverse complement strand
TGCGCGACGCACCCTTGCGACGCCGAAATCCATGCGAGGTCCGGTATGGCAGACCCCTACACGCCGAGCACGGCTGGTGCGCTGGCTGACTTGCACCAACGCCGCGATGAGGCTGAGCAGCGCCCAGAGCAGGCGGCCAAGCAACACGCCAAGGGCAAGCAGACCGCACGCGAGCGGGTGCTCGCATTACTTGATGAAGGTTCCTTCGTTGAGGTGGATGAGTTCGCTCGCCACCGCTCAACGAACTTTGGCATGCAGGAAAACCGCCCCTACGGCGACGCTGTCATCACCGGTTACGGCACTGTTGGCGGCCGCCAGGTGTGTGTGTTCGCACATGACTTCACAGTGTTCGGTGGAAGTCTCGGCGAAGTCTTCGGCGAGAAAATCTGCAAAATCATGGACTTGGCTGTGAAAATCGGCTGCCCCATCATCGGCATCAACGATTCCGGTGGTGCGCGTATCCAAGAAGGTGTGGTCTCACTCGGCCTTTACGGGGAAATCTTTAAACGAAATGTGCATGCGTCCGGAGTGATTCCGCAGATTTCGCTCATCATGGGTCCGTGTGCAGGTGGCGCTGTCTACTCGCCGGCCCTCACTGACTTCGTCGTGATGGTTGCGCACACTTCACACATGTTCATCACCGGCCCAGAAGTCATCAAGGCGGTGACAGGTGAAGAGGTAGGTTTCGAAGAACTTGGCGGCGCACACACGCACACGACGCGTTCGGGAAGCGCCCACTACGAAGCGTCGGATGAAGATGACGCACTCGATTATGTTCGTGCGCTGCTTTCCTACCTGCCAGATAACAACATGGATGATCCGCCGCACTTCGGAGGTCCAGCAGACACCTCGTTCAGCGATGAGGATTACGAACTTGACACCTTGGTGCCGGACTCCCCGAACCATCCCTATGACATGCACCGCGTGGTTGAGCATGTGCTTGACGATGGTGAATTTCTGGAAGTGCAGCCGAACTGGGCTCCCAACATTCTCATTGGGTTTGGTCGTGTGGAAGGTCACTCCGTTGGCATCGTCGCGAACCAGCCCATGCAATTTGCTGGCACTCTCGACATTGACGCATCAGAAAAGGCAGCACGATTTGTGCGCACCTGCGACGCCTTCAACATTCCGGTGTTGACATTCGTTGATGTGCCTGGATTCCTCCCCGGCACAGACCAAGAGTTCGGCGGCATCATTCGCCGCGGCGCGAAGTTGCTCTACGCCTATGCGGAAGCGACTGTGCCACTCATCACATGCATCACACGCAAGGCATATGGCGGTGCCTATGACGTCATGGGTTCCAAGCATCTTGGGGCCGACATCAACTTTGCTTGGCCCACCGCGCAAATTGCAGTGATGGGTGCACAAGGTGCAGTGAACATCCTTTACCGCAAAGAGTTGGCGAGTGCGGCAGATCCGGTGGAGATGCGCGCACAACTGCAGGCCGACTATGACCGGACGCTTGCAAATCCGTACCTTGCAGCTGAGCGTGGTTTCGTTGACCGTGTCATCGCGCCACATGAAACGCGTACCGAAATCATCCGGGCGTTACGACTGCTTCGCGGCAAGCGTGGTGCACTGCCACCCAAGAAGCACGGCAACATCCCGCTGTGAGCACCGACATTTCTGCGCAGCCTGCGGCGTCCGCCGGCGACATCGCAGCAACCTTGCGCATTGTGAAAGGTGAGCCAACGCCTGAGCAAATTGCTGCTGTGGTCGCTGCGCTGACGTCGGCGCAGGCTCAACTTGCCGCACAAGCACCCGAGAACTCCGGCCAGCGTTCACGCTGGGCGACACCTCACCTACGCCAACCCCTTGTACGTGGCACAGGTGCCTGGCGTCACTCGCTGCGCAATCGCTGATGAAACAAGCCCCGACACTTGTGCTGGCATCTGCCAGCCCAGCGCGAGCAATGTTGTTACGCGCGGCCGGAGTGTCGTTCAGCATCACCACATCAAGCGTTGATGAGGAAGCGTTGACTGCTGCACTCGGTCCACTTGTGGCCGTGACGGACTTAGTTGCGCATCTTGCTCGAGCAAAGGCGCACGATGTGGCCGCAAGGCAAACACACGGCGATGTGGTGGTGGTTGGTTGCGATTCAATGTTGGAGTTCGCTGGTCTGGCGCATGGCAAACCACTCACTGCAGATGCGGCACGGGAACGTTGGCAGCGGATGCGTGGTCACACAGGAATCCTGCACACCGGGCACCATGTTGTGCGCATCACAGCAGGTGTGCACGTGGCTGCGGCGGAAGCGGTGGTGTCCACTGAGGTTGACTTTGCCGAGATCTCAGACGAAGAGATTGATGCATACGTGGCCACTGGTGAGCCACTGAATGTTGCAGGGGCGTTTACGTTGGATTCAAAAGGTTCGGCGTTCATCCGCGGAGTCCGCGGAGACCACGCCAATGTGGTGGGGCTATCACTTGCTGGATTGCGCCTGCTGCTGCAGCAGGTAGGTGTGACGTGGACTGATTTGTGGGCGACGCCAACGAATTGAACGCAGACAGTCATCGAGAAACTGCTAGCCGAACGAGAACCCACACAGTCGGCGTGCCGCCGGGCTATCCGTAGACTGCAGACACTCAAGACCGCCGGTTTGGCGTCATCCCCACGCCGTATCCGACTAGGCCCCCACACCCATTGAGGAGTTCCGCCCATGCGCCGAGTGCTCATCGCCAACCGTGGCGAAATTGCGGTTCGGGTGATTCGTGCCTGCCGTGATGCCGGGCTCGAGAGTGTGGCCGTCTACGCAGAACCTGACCGTGACGCCATGCATGTGACGATGGCCGATCACGCGTTTGCACTCGGTGGTAGCACTGCCGCGGAGTCCTATCTCGTCATCGACAAGGTGATTAAGGCCGCACACGATTCCGGTGCCGATGCTGTGCACCCCGGCTATGGGTTCCTTTCCGAGAATGCCGACTTCGCACAAGCAGTGATTGATGCCGGGTTGACCTGGATTGGTCCATCCCCAGATGCCATCCGTGCACTTGGTGACAAAGTTTCGGCTCGTCACATTGCAGCCCGCGCAGGTGCTCCGCAGGTGCCGGGCACCGCAGACCCCGTGAAAGATGCTGCGGAGGTTGTTGCTTTTGCGAAGGAACATGGGCTACCCGTTGCCATCAAGGCGGCTTTTGGTGGTGGCGGTCGCGGCCTGAAGGTTGCGCGCACCTTAGAAGAGATTCCCGAGTTATTTGACTCGGCAGTTCGCGAAGCGGTTGCAGCATTTGGTCGTGGCGAATGTTTCGTGGAGCGCTATCTTGACAAACCGCGGCACGTGGAAACTCAATGCCTGGCCGACACCCATGGGAATGTCGTGGTTGTGTCAACACGCGACTGCTCACTGCAACGACGCCACCAAAAACTTGTTGAAGAAGCGCCGGCACCGTTCTTGACGGCCAAACAGAATGAAGAACTTGTCCAGGCATCGAAAGCAATCCTGCGAGAAGCGAACTACACAGGTGCTGGCACGTGTGAATTTCTCGTTGGCAACGATGGTGTCATTTCATTCTTGGAAGTGAACACTCGTTTGCAGGTTGAACACCCAGTGAGTGAAGAGGTCACAGGAATCGACTTAGTGCGCGAGCAATTCCGGATTGCGGCAGGCGAGCCACTGGGCTACGACGACCCTCCCGTGCGCGGTCACAGCATCGAGTTCCGCATCAACGGCGAAGACCCGGGTCGCGGCTTCCTACCTGCGCCGGGTGCACTGAGCACATGGCGGCTACCAGCAGGTCCGGGAGTGCGAGTGGACACCGGGTTCTCCGCCGGCGACACCATCGGTGGAAACTTCGATTCTTTGCTGGCGAAGTTGATTGTCACGGGCGCCACTCGCGAGGAGGCGTTGCAGCGCGCACGCCGGGCGCTTGGTGAATTCGAAGTGGATGGCATTGCCACCGCACTGACATTCCACCGAGTTGTGGTGGATGACCCGGCATTTGCGCCTGCGAATTCTGAGCAACCGTTCAGCGTGCACACGCGTTGGATTGAAACTGAGTTCACGAACACGATTGCGCCCTATTCCGGCGGTGGCGCTGACGCGAGCGTTCCGCACCCCCGCGAAGTTCTGGTTGTGGAAGTTGAAGGTCGTCGCCTTGAAGTAACCGTGCCCTCGCTCATCGGTCTTGGCAGCAATGGGGCTGCCCAAGCCGCACCCAAGCGCGGTAACGCTAAGCGCAAGGCCAAGGTTTCTGGGGATGCTGTGGAAGCACCCATGCAAGGAACCATCATCAAGGTGGCCGTGAACGATGGCGATGTTGTCGCCGCGGGCGATTTAGTGGTGGTTCTGGAAGCCATGAAGATGGAACAACCCATCAATGCGCACAAGTCTGGCACTGTGAAAGGTCTGGCTGCCGAAGTTGGCTCAACAGTGCCAAGTGGGTCAGTGTTGCTTGAAATCGCTGACTAATCCGCGCAACCTGCGCAGCGCATCGCTGCGAGAACCCAATCCTGGGCGTCAGTAACAGCACCGCGGCGCGGCGTCAGAAAAGCGCCGTCAGGCAGCGAGCGCAGTAACGAAGAAGTGCAACTCGCATCCAGTGCTAGGACGAGGTGTGAAGTCGCCGAGCGGCCTCGGCAATGGAACCCGTCAGCGATGGGTAAATCGTGAAGGTGCTCGCAACCTGATCCACGGTTAAGCGATTCTCAACTGCGAGCGTGAGCGGGAAAATCAGTTCGCTTGCACGCGGCGCAACCACGACTCCACCAAGCACCGTGTGTGAACCGGTTCGGGCAAACACTTTCACGAAACCATCATCGATTCCTTGCATTTTTGCGCGAGCGTTCGTTGCCAGTGGCAACCGAATAACGACGGCGTCGACTGCGCCGGCATCAACATCGTGTTGGGTGACGCCAACCGTTGCGATTTCGGGATCCGTGAAGACGGTGCTGGAAACTGTGTGCAGGTTGAGGGCATGCACACTGTCGCCAAGTGCGTGCCACATTGCGATTCTGCCTTGCATTGCTGCAACGGATGCCAACATCAACACCCCAGTGCAGTCACCTGCTGCATACACGCCGGATGTGCTGGTGCGTGAGACCTTGTCAACGTCAATGAATCCAGCATCTGTTGTCTTAACGCCTGCGGCGGCAAGACCAAGGTTGTCCGTGTTAGGCACTGAACCAATGGCCATTAAGCAATGGCTACCTTCGACACGACGGCCATCTTCGAGTGTGACGACAACTCCGTCCGCGGTGCGCTCTGCGGATGTCGCGCGACTGCGCGGCATGACCGTGATGCCACGACGCTCAAAAACTTCCTCAATAACCGCGGCGGCATCGGCATCTTCACCGGGTAGCACACGATCGCGCGACGACACCAGCACTACCTCACTGCCCAGCGCGCGGTATGCACCAGCAAACTCCGCCCCAGTGACGCCCGAACCAACCACAATCAAGCGGCTGGGTAATTCGGGAAGGTCATAAACCTGTTCCCACGTGAGGATTCGTTCACCATCGGGTTTGGCGCTCTCGCTAATTCGCGGACGCGCACCCGTGGCAATGAGCACAGCATCGGCACTGAGCGTGTGACTCTCGCCGGCGCGTTCGACAACAAGTTCGCTGGCACTCGTGAGGTGCGCTTTCCCCACGACCACAGCAACGCCAGCTGCTTCCAAGCCGCGAGCGATATCAGCGCTCTGCGCCTGCGCCAAGGCTTTGATGCGAGCATTCACCTGCCCCAAGTCCACCGCTGGCGATGCTGCTTCACCCAATCCCATGCGAGCGGTTTGCCCGGCCGTGCTCACCACTTCCGCGGCAGCAACCAGGGTTTTGCTTGGCACACAATCGGTGAGCACGGTGGAGCCACCAAGACCGTCTCGACTTACCAAGGTCACATCAGCACCAAGCTGCGCGGCCACCAAGGCGGCCTCGTAGCCACCAGGTCCACCGCCGACAATCACCACGCGAGTCACGGGCACATTGTGGTGCATGCAGGAAACCGCGCTGAAGTTCGGTGAAGTCAGTCCGCGACGCGTCTAGTCTTGCCGCATGACGTGGTACGCCGCCTACGGGTCGAACCTTGACCCACGGTTCATGGCTGAGCGGGCCCCGTACTCCCCCGCGCGTGGCGCAGGGTGGCTGCGCGGCTGGCGATTGACGTTCGCAGGTGAACCACGCAGTGTTGAAGGCGCGCTGGCAACGTTGGTGGAAGATGCCGCGGCAGACGTTTATGTGATGGTCTACGACCTCACGGACTTGGACGCGCGAGCACTTGACACCTGGGAAGGTGCGAATCTTGCACTTTACCGCCGAATTCATGTTCGCGTTGAACTCGATGACGGTGATTACATCACTGCATTCGCATATGTGCTGGAAGATTATGAAGGCGGGCTTCCCAGTGCACGCTACCTCGCGATGATTGCCGATGCCGCCGAATATGCAGGTGCACCAAGGTGGTACGTGGATGAGTTGCGTGGTCGACCTTGCCAGTCGAATGGAAACGCATGAGCCACGAGTTGAACCCTCGCGAATTGCGGCATGCCGCCGAGGAGTTAGCACAACAGGCGGCAACTGCGCTCACCGAACACTTAGGTTGTGGTCACGACATCGCAGTAGTACTGGGGTCCGGCTGGGCAGCGTCCGTTGAAGCAATCGGTCCAATTACTGCGTCGGCATCGGTGAGTGACATCCCCGGAATGCGCGCACCCGGGGTGCAAGGTCACGGTGCACAGGTGCACAGTGTTGCCATCGATGAACAACGCAACGTGTTGGTGTTTCTTGGGCGAACTCACATTTATGAAGGGTTTGGTCCGCAGGCAGTCGCGCACAACGTGCGCGCAGCCGTGGCACATGGATGTCGCACAATCATTTTGACCAATGGCGCAGGCGCCATCAATCCAGACTTCAGTTCGGGTCAGGTGGTTCTGGTTTCCGATCACATCAACCTCACCGGTCAGACTGCACTTGTTGGCCCGGAATTCATTGACCTCACTGACCTTTACAGTGCGCGCTTACGTGCCATGGTGCGTGACATTGATGCCAGTCTTGCCGAGGGTGTGTACGCACAATTCCATGGACCTGCTTATGAAACTCCGGCTGAAATTCGGATGGCGCGCTCATTCGGCGCCGACTTGGTGGGCATGTCAACAGCCGTTGAGGCGGTGGCAGCCAAGGCTGCTGGCGCCGACGTGCTCTGCCTGTCTTTGGTGACGAACATGGCCGCCGGGGTGACAGGCGCACCCATCAACCACGCCGAAGTCTTGGCGGCAGGAGCCGCTGCAACAAACCGATTGGGTTCACTGCTCTCAAAAATCATCACGCGACTTTCTGATGGGCCATGACCTTGTTCACTGACTGTCACATGGCTTCGGCGGTCTGCTGATGACTGCAGAACTTGACATCACAAACTTGCTGAACTCCGCTGCGCAATGGAGAGATGCAGACCCTGACCCTGCAACACGTGAAGTTCTCTCATCACTGATCGAACGTGCCACATCTGACCCAGCAGCGATGACGGAACTCCTCGACTGCTTCGCCGGCACACTCGGTTTCGGCACCGCCGGATTGCGCGGAGCCCTTGGCCCCGGGCCAAACCGGATGAATCGAGTTGTGGTGATGCGCGCCGCTTCGGCACTCGGCGCTTTCTTGCGTGAAGTTGCGGAAACCACAGCACCAGGGTTAGTGGTGGTGGGCTATGACGCTCGTCATAACTCCGCACAATTCGCACATGACACATGTGCTGTGCTGACAGGGGTAGGAATCCCCGTCGCGGTGTTTCCCCACCACTGTCCAACTCCGATGCTCGCATTCGCAGTGCAGCATCTCGCTGCCGCAGCAGGGGTGATGGTGACGGCAAGTCATAACCCTGCCCGTGACAACGGTTACAAGGTCTACCTTGGTCCGGGCAGCGGTCTGGACTACACGGGTTCGCAGATTGTGTCTCCGGTTGATCTTCGCATTGCAGAACTAATGCAGACAGTTGGATCTGTCGCAGACTTAGCACTCGGCGATGACTGGGTAACACTTGATGACGAGATTGCGCATGCCTATGTGACTCGAGCCGCACGCACAGTGTCAGGTTCAGCAGAACGCTCACTTCGGGTTGTGCACACAGCAATGCACGGAGTTGGTGCTGAGCCGTTTCGCGCAGCGGCTGCCCTCGCGGGGTTCACCGACATCGCCGACGTTGCACAGCAGGCTTTACCAAATCCCGATTTTCCAACTGTCGCATTTCCTAACCCGGAGGAACCGGGTGCATTGGACCTTGCCTTTGCCCATGCGGCCGCGCTGAATGTCGATGTCATCATCGCTCACGACCCCGATGCAGACCGGTGTGCTGTTGCCCTACCCGTTCGGGTCGAGCACGTCACGCATGCTGATTCCGGAGTCGAACACAAGGCGCACAGTGCGCAGGCATCCGGAATCACATCCACACAAGGTTGGGAGCGACTCTCAGGTGACGATGTTGGGTTGTTGCTGGGCTGGTGGCGTCTGGAACAACATCGACTCGCAACGAAGCCTCTACCCTCCGGCGCGGTCTTCGGTTCAAGCATTGTTTCTGGCTCCTTGCTGCAACGGCTCTGCACTCGCCGTGGCGTCCCCCATGTGCGAACGCTCACAGGATTCAAGTGGTTGGCGCGGATTCCTAACTTCGCTTACGGCTATGAAGAAGCACTTGGCTATTGCGTCGACCCTGGGGCGGTGCACGATAAAGATGGCATAAGCGCTGCGCTGGTGCTGATGGAGTGCCTTGCACATCTGAAGTCAGAACGCCGAACCGCCCATGACATCATCAACGAACTTCGCGATGAACTCGGTGGCGGTGCGACTCACAACATTTCCGTCAACATCAGCACGGCTGCTGCCGCATCCGGAATCATGAAAACGCTGCTGCACCACCCACCGAGCCACGTTGCAGGATTCACGGTGATTGGCGCAGATGACATGAACGAAGGAATTGACGGACTTCCACCAACATCCGGCATTCGCTGGCGCTTGTCTGACAACTCCGAAACACCGTGGCGCAT
>RGCY01000037.1 GCA_009918865.1 Actinomycetota bacterium | reverse complement strand
CATCAACACCCTGCTCGACATACATTGCCGTCGACGCCGCGCCCTTACTCGACTCATCATCGGGGTGCGCATGCACATGCATCAAGCGAAGTTGCTCTCCCGGTCGCACCGGCACAAGTTCTGTCGCTCCCACCGCACTTACTTCTATCTGCACCCGAACTCCTCCAGTAACGCCGGCTTCTGAGAATCAGTTACGTGATGGGATGGTCAGTGGAGCGCGCGACCAGTCGCGCTGGTAAGACAGCACTGTGGACACCCCACCAATGAAGCAGGGTAATCATGCCCGAGTGTCTGAGCCAGCCACGTGGCCAGAGCACATTCGCGAGCGCTACGGCATCCGAAGTCGTCGTCAGCGCGTCTCCGTTGTGGTTGCTGTTCTCGTTGGTGCTCTGGCCCTGCCGTTTGCTACGCGATTCGCGTGGCAAGCAAGTTCGCAGCAAGGGGTGCTTTCAATGCCCGCGTTTCGGGTCGTTGACGGCACACATATTGAGGCTGATTTGCTCTATGCACCAAAGGCGGAAGTGTTCACATGTGCGATTCGTGCACAGGACACGAATCGGGTTGACGTGGGGTATGCCTACCTCGTGCTGCGGCCGGGGTCGACTCGTTCATGGACCTACCGCATCTCCACACGTGCACCCGCGGTCATTGCCGGAGTTCTTGGGTGCCAGCCTGGTGTGGCAACCGACCAGCTGCCACTGCCGCAGTTCGCACCCGGAGTCAAGCCCCCAGCTCAATCGCCGCCGGGCATCGCACCGCGCGCAGGCGGCGGTTTCGCTACCGTTCGCCCATGACTGAGCAAGACCATGAGTGGCTAACCCAAGAGGCTTTTGACCGTCTTTCGGCCGAGTTGGCTGACCGTGAAGGTCCGCTCCGCGAACAAATCAAGGAACGCATCGCGGCAGCGCGTGAAGAAGGTGACCTCAAGGAGAACGGTGGTTACCACGCAGCGCGTGAAGAGCAGGGCAAAAACGAAGCCCGCATCAAAGTGCTGCGACACCGGCTCGAGCATGCACGCATCGGTCGCCCTGAAGGGGCAGAAGGCACTGTCACGCCCGGCATGATCGTCGTCGTGCATCACCACGATTTTGATGAGCGCATGGAGTTCTTCCTCGGGGCGCGCGAAGAAGCTGTGGAAGGTCTCGATGCCTTCTCCCCCACATCACCACTTGGTGCGGCAGTTGCTGGCGCAGTCGTTGGCGCGCAAGTGAGTTACACCGCGCCCACGGGCAAAACATTCACGGTGACGGTGCTCGAGGCGCGTTAGGTTTAGAAGGCTCCAACAAACGCTGCAGTTCAGCCTCAGCCGCGCTTGTTGCGGAACTTTCGCACCGCCAAAACTGAGAACACTGCGATGATTGCGGTCGACCACACAAACGCCATCAACACTGGGTGTTGCTGAGGGAACGCATCGCCCGGGGTGCCAGTGGGGTTACCAAACAATGTGCGCCCACCAAGTGCAAGGCACGAAATCGGATTCCACGCCGCGAAATGCTGAAGCAACACCGGCATGCCTTGGGTGGGCACAAAAGCGTTAGAAAGAAATGTCAATGGGAAGACCCATGCAACGCCGGCGGTTTGTGCGACCTGCACACTCGGCACAGACAGGCCGACAAAGATACCCATCCATGTGAGTGCATAAGCAAAGAGCAAATACATCACATACGCCATAAGCACGTTGAAAAGTGATGAGTGAGTGCGCCAGCCCACCACAAGTCCGGCCACGGACATCACAGTGATGACAAGCACCCGTTCAACCATTTCAGCAAATGAACGACCCACAATCACGGCGGCTTGGTTTACCGGCAGCGTGCGGAATCGATCCATGATTCCTTTGCTTGTGTCTTCTGCGACGCCGACCGTTGCTGCCGCAACCGCGAATGTGACTGTTTGGGCGAAGATGCCCGGCAGGAGATATTCGCGGTAACTTCCCCCATCAGGAAGTGGAATCGCACCACCAAAAACAAACGAGAACAGCAACACAAACAGCACTGGTTGGAACAGCGCGAAGAACAGAGTCTGTGGAATGCGCAGCACGGTGATGATTTGGCGTTTCGCGACCGCAATGCAGTCATTGACAAACCAGCCGTACCACGGTCGTGCAGCGTTGTTGGCGCTTTGCATTGTTGGCGTCGCGATGCTCATGCTGCACGCTTCTTTCTGCCCCGGCGCTTGGGCGCAGGTTCGGCTTCTTCTTCAGCAACATGCCCGGTCAAAGACAAGAACACGTCATCCAATGTCGGTCGACGAAGAGCAATGTCATCAAACTTCACGCCAGCGGCATCAAGGGCACGGATGGCTTCGGGTAGCACTGTTGAACCACCGCTGATGGGCGCAAGCAGAGTCCGTGACACATCCGTTGTCACGATGTCGCCGGAGGCAATGCGAGCAAGGGCGCTTTGTGCATCGTTCAGGCGAGCGCCGTCGCTGATGACAATCTCAAGGCGGTCGCCACCCACTTCACTCTTGAGTTCATCCGATGTGCCGTTCGCAATCACAAGACCCTTATCGATTACCACGATTCGGTCGGCAAGTTGATCGGCTTCCTCAAGGTATTGCGTGGTGAGCAACACCGTCGTGCCCTGCTGGACAAGTGATGTGATGACTTCCCACATGCCGAGCCGACTGCGTGGGTCAAGACCGGTGGTGGGCTCGTCTAGGAACAAGATGCTCGGTGCAGCGATGAGGCTTGCTGCGAGGTCAAGGCGGCGGCGCATACCACCGGAGTAAGTCTTTAGTGTGCGATCCGCCGCGTCGGTGAGGGTGAACTGTTCGAGCAACTCTTCGGCTCGCGCGCGAACTTGTGCTGGCGGCAAGTGGTAGAGCGCGCCGAAAAGATGCAGGTTTTCGCGGCCGGTCAGGTACTCATCAACCGCTGCGTACTGCCCAGTGAGACCGATGGTGTGTCGGACTTCGTCGGCTTGGGTCACCACATCAAAGCCGCCCACTTTGGCGCTGCCTGCCGTGGGTAGCAGCAGGGTGCTGAGCACCTTCACCATCGTGGTCTTGCCAGCCCCATTGGGCCCGAGTAGACCAACCACCGAGCCTTGCTGCACATCCAAATCCACACCAGCGAGCGCCTTCACTTCACCGAAGTGCTTTTCAACGCCGCGTGCCTCAATTGCTAGGGACATAGGTGCGAGCCTAGTGAGGCGGCACTAGCGTGGCGCCCGTGACTGATAGACAACCTGAATCACAGCCGCAAGGTTTCGCCACTCGCGCCATTCACGCGGGTCAAGAACCCGACCCACAGACCGGAGCGGTCGTTCCGCCAATTCACCAGGTCTCCACCTTCAAGCAAGACGGGGTTGGTGGGTTGCGTGGTGGGTATGAGTACGCACGCAGCGCGAATCCCACGCGCACTGCGCTTGAGGAATGTCTTGCTGCACTTGAAGGTGGTCTGCGCGCTTTTGCCTTCGCTTCTGGGCTGGCCGCTGAAGACACATTGCTGCGCACGGTGCTGAGTCCGGGTGACCATGTGGTGCTACCCGATGATGCCTACGGCGGCACCTACCGCTTGTTCGCGCGCGTATTGCAGCGCTGGGGAATTGACCACACAGCCGCACATATGCCCGATGTTGATGCCGTTGCTGCGGCAATTCAACCGGGGCGCACAAAGGTGGTGTGGGTTGAAACTCCAAGCAATCCATTGCTGGGAGTGAGCGACATTGCCGCACTAGCGCAGGTCTCCCATGCTGCCGGCGCACGGCTGGTGGTGGACAACACCTTCGCATCGCCATACCTGCAACAGCCGCTCTCGCTCGGCGCTGACGTTGTCGTTCACTCCACCACGAAATACATCGGTGGTCACAGTGATGTCATCGGCGGCGCACTCGTGGTGCGCGATGCCGAGTTGGCGCAAGAACTGGCCTTTCACCAAAACGCAATGGGTGCGGTTTCTGGGCCTTTTGACTCGTGGCTGGTGTTGCGCGGTGCAAAGACGTTGGCCGTGCGGATGGATCGCCATTGCGACAACGCGCGCGCTGTCGTTGCGCTGCTGAAAGAACACCCAGAAGTAACGCAAGTTTTTTGGCCGGGGCTACCCGAACACAATGGTCATGAAGTGGCGGCCAAGCAAATGCGCAACTTTGGTGGAATGGTTTCGTTCCGCGTGCGTGGCGGAATGAACGCAGCACTGCGAGTGTGCGCGGCAACGAAGATTTTCACACTTGCGGAATCCCTTGGTGGAGTGGAATCACTAATCGAGCATCCAGGAAAAATGACGCATGCTTCCGTCGCGGGTAGTGCTCTTGAAGTTCCCGACGACTTGGTGCGTTTATCTGTGGGCATTGAAGACATTTCGGACTTGCTCAACGATCTTGAGCAGGCGTTGGCTGCCGCCAAGAGTTAATAAGAGTGCGTGGCACACACGATTTCGCCGCGATTTGGATTGATGGTGACGCACCGTCTCGTTAGTACCTGCTGCGAAGGACCTAGTCCGCTGGCGGTGGTGTGGCTAACGATGACGAAGCAGACCGATGAGTGGGACGAGACTCCGGCGTGCGCAGACCGATGAGCACCACGAAGCCAACAAGCACTGCACCGAAACCAAAAGTCAGCGAATAGGACCCTGTCTGCTCAAGAATGGCACCGCCGATGAATGGGCCAAGGATGGTGCCAAGGTCACTTGCAGCTTGGTAGACCGCAATGAGCACACCACCGCGCGCACCACGGGTGACATCGCCGAGCATGGCTGGCATTGATGCACCAAGGAAGGCTCCCCCGACTCCAAACAGCACCGCCGAGAATAAGAACGACGAGACATGCGGCGGACTCGCAAGCAGCGTGACTCCGAAAAGAAGACCACCAGCGCCAAGCAGGAACGCGGGTTTGCGGCCACGCAAGTCACTTGTGCGGCCAGCGGAGTAAAGGAACATGGCATTGGCAGCCGAGCCGAGCCCGAATGCTAGGGACGCCAGACGGCTTGAACCGCCAACTTCATGCACGGCGAACAGCGGCACCACCGCATTGCGCATTCCATAAAGCACGAAACCCTGCACGAGTGCAGCCAACACAACAGCTCGGTAGACCGGCATCCGCATGCCATGTGCAAGACCGCTGAACCCGCGCAAGTTTTCAATCGGATTGTCTTCTGCATCAACAACCACGGCAGTTTCATCCGATGCAAACCGTGCGTGAAGCAACATCACAAGAGTCACTGCCGTCGCTGCGGTCACCATCGCTGCGTTCACGAAGAACGGCATGCGAAGTGAATATGCAAACAGCGCGCCAATCCCGGGCCCAGTGATGTTGCCGAGCACGAAGCCACCTTGATAAAGACCTGACGCGCGCCCGCGCATGGGCGCAGGAGTGACTCGTAGCAGGAGCGCAAGCGCGGAAACGGTGAACATGGCAGAGCCCAAACCGCCGGCCGTGCGCCAAATGAGGAACTCGGGATAGGAGTGAGCGAAACCCACCATGATGCTTGTCACCGCAACGATGGCTAACCCTGCGGCGAGCACTTTGGCTTCGCCGAAGCGGTTGGTCATCCACGCGGAAGTGCCAGTTGAGACAAGTCGTGCAGCCGCAAAAAGCGAGACAATGAGCGATGCCGCGAAGTCAGAGACCCCGAACTGCTTAGCGAACAAAGTGAGCACTGGCATGAACATCCCGAACCCGACTGCCACACAGAAGGCAACTGCGGTCAGGACGAAAACTTCTCGAGGTAGGCCCGCGTAATTGGTCCGGACCCGAGTGAGCACGATGTCACACCCTAGTGCCGCCACGCGATTGCGGCATTGAGTGCCACAATCCACGCATGAGCGCAACAATGCCCACGCTGTCAGATGTGGAAGCGGCGGCCGCGCTGCTTCAAGGAGTCGCCCGGCACACGCCCATGCGCGAAGCACGATGGCTCAGTGAGCGCACCGGTGGTTCAGTGGTGTTGAAGTGCGAAAACTTGCAGCGTGCCGGGTCTTTCAAGGTACGCGGCGCCTACACACGGATAGCAAAACTTTCGGCTGACCAGCGCGTCAAAGGTGTGGTCGCAGCAAGTGCCGGTAACCATGCGCAAGGCGTTGCACTCGCGGCTCAAAAACTGGGAATTGACGCCACCGTGTTTATGCCCGTGGCTGCAACATTGCCGAAGGTTGCTGCAACGCGCGCCTACGGCGCAACTGTCATCTTGCAAGGCGAGACCATCGATGTCGCGCTAGAGCATGCTCGAGAGTTTGCGAATGGAACAGGTGCGACGCTGATTCACCCGTTTGACCATGCAGACATCGTCGCCGGACAAGGAACCGTTGGGCTCGAGATTTTGGATGATGTGCCCGATGTTGACACCATTGTTGTGTGCACCGGTGGTGGCGGTTTCCTTGCCGGTGTGGCATTGGCCGTGAAGGCTCGCAAACCAAGTGTTCGGGTAATAGGGGTGCAGGCAGCCGGCGCTGCGGCTTATCCGAGTTCGATTGCTGAAGGTCACCCAATTCGGCTGGGTCAGATGTCCACGATGGCAGATGGCATCGCCGTTGGTCAACCTGGCGATGTGCCTTTCGAAATTATTAAGACACTCGTGGATGACATCGTCACCGTCACCGAAGAAGAACTCTCGCAAGCGTTGTTGCTCTTGCTTGAACGCTCGAAATTGGTGGTTGAGCCAGCAGGGGCTGCGGCTGCGGCTGCCGTGTGGGCACATCCTGAAAAGTTTCCCGGCACCACCGCAGTCACATTGTCCGGCGGAAACATCGACCCACTGCTGCTGATGCGCGTGATTCGCCATGGTTTGGCAGCCGCAGGTCGCTATCTCTCCATCAGCATTCGCGTGCCAGACCGGCCAGGTTCATTGGCGCGCCTGCTCACAGATGTGAGTGAAGCCGATGCAAATGTGGTGGAAGTTGAACACCTACGCACAGACCCACGCCTAGCAATTGACGAAGTAGAAGTTGGGTTGCAACTTGAGACCCGTGGCGTGGAACACCGGGAGCAGGTGCTTTCCGCGCTGCACGCACACGGGTATTTCGTTACCGTAACCGCGTGAGCATTTTTAGCCGTTTCACCACGAACACCGACTCCTTCCACCCTGAAGCCACACACTTGGTCTTGGGCACTCCACTGAGTGGACCGTGGCCAGAAGGCACCGAAGTCATCGCATTTGGCATGGGTTGTTTCTGGGGCGCAGAAAAGAAGTTCTGGCAGTTGCCGGGGGTAGTGTGCACATCCGTTGGCTACCAGGGAGGCCGCACCGAGAACCCGACCTACAAGTCTGTGTGCGGTGGATTCACTGGTCACGCCGAAGTGACACAGGTGGCTTTCAATCCGTCCACTGTCTCATTGCTTGAACTGCTGCGAGTGTTCTGGGAACACCACGACCCCACACAGGGTGATCGCCAAGGAAATGACATAGGCACGCAATACCGTTCTGCGGTGTTCTGCACAACTCTGGCACAGAAAGAGTTGGCGATTCGCACGCGTGATGCGTACGCGAGTGCGTTGGCTGCGCGCGGATTTGGTGGCGTGACAACTCAGATTGCAATGTCTGATGCGGCAACGGGTGTGAATCGCTACTGGTTGGCTGAGGACTACCACCAGCAATATCTAGTGAAGAATCCGAATGGCTACGACTGCCATTCAGAAACAGGGATTGCGCTGCCGGAGTTGGTGTGATTGGTTAGCGGCATGACTGAGTACACAATCCTCGTTGAAGACACAGGGTCGAATTTCGCTGCCTACGCGCCGGATGTTCCTGGGTGTGTTGCGACAGGTAAGACCATTGATGAAGTCACGCGCCGAATGGAAACTGCGCTGGAGATGCATGTGGAACTGCTCCTTGAGTCCGGTGAACAAATTCCGGCTCCGAGTACTGTCGCACTGACCGTGTCGGTCAACGCCTGACATTGCAGGTCAGCTCAGTTCCACATTAATCAAGCAAACCGGTTTGCACTGGACACTAATCAGCAACAGTGCGGCGCTGCCAGGTTGACATCACCTTCTCGCCAACAATCTGTTCGATTTCCTTCGCATCCCCACAGATGACACACAGGTCTCGCGCTCGCGTGAGCGCGACATAGAGCACCTCCGCAGGGCGGGCGTACTGCGTGAAGCCATTGACGGCAATAACCGCCGCAGGACGTTCCATCCCCTTGAATCGCATTGCAGTCGTGTAGAAGGCAAAGTCTGTCTCCCAGAGCGATCGTTCATACGTCTCACCTGACTGGTCTTCTTCAAGTTGCGATTCGTGATACGGATGTTTATCTCCTGTGGTCAGGAGCACGATGTTGTCTGGTCGCCAGTCCGTCGTCAGGTCATCAACCATGGAATCGGCCCGGTCTACTGCTTCAGACTGCGGACAATCGATGAAGATAACCGGTGCACCATCGAAGTCCAGGATTCTTGGGGGGTTCTTGACCATCGCCGCAGCAGTGCTTGCGATGGGTTTCGTGTTGCGCACATTTGTGGTCAAGCGAATTGGAACTAAGCCAAGACCGCTCGCCCCTTCGCGATTGAAGATTCTTTGGTCATCATCGGTGAACACGAACAGGCCACCTGATTCCGGATCTCTTAGCAGGGATTGCACTGCGATCCACCAACTCGATGCGAAATCCTGACCTTCGTCAACGACAATCGCGTCGAACTTCTCGTTCGATGTGGCTCGCTGCGCTGATGCGAGCAGCATCTCCGCTGCTCGAACCTCAAAGTAATAGTCGTCCGGCTGAGCCGGCACCTGCCGATGCCAAGCGGCGGCCAGGTCATGAAAATTCTTGACTACCGCCGGGCGCTCGGCGCCTGGCCACGCTTCGGTTCGTCGGCGCAATTCCCGGGAAAGTAGGCGGTTAAAGCACAGCAGCAACACTCGTTGACCGTCTTGAGTCAGCCGGCGGGCTTGAGCCAAGGCAAGTGCCGTCTTGCCGGTGCCGGCTGCGCCGCGTACTTCAAACCGATTGAGCAGACTCAGGTTGTCAAGCAACTGTTCTTGACCACGGATGAGCTGCTCCACTTGCGCATGTCTATCTCCCACGAGATGGCCCATTTGCGAAAGGTCATTTGGATTCAACAAACCCTGACTTAATGACTCGGC
>RGCY01000351.1 GCA_009918865.1 Actinomycetota bacterium | reverse complement strand
GCGACGGCGGTAAGACCACAGGCTTCCTACCTCCCCACAGTATTTGAAACCCTCCGCACCGCGTTTTAATGCTGGTGAGGCACTCAGATGGGGCCATTGCCTGACCTTAGTCCTCTCCATCTGTGCGAACGACGGGCAGAATAGCATCGCGTGACTGTCGGAGTCTCGAATTCGTGAGTGCATGCGACCGGGCGGGCTCGCATCCGAGAACTCTGTGGTTGGCACGGACAGAGTCGCCCTTCGAAATCAATTGCAATCATTGACGATCAGTGGCTCGCAAAATGGCGCCGTGCTGGGCACATACAGTAGCCGCCCTTTGGGTTCTTCTTGAATACGATTTCGTCAAGACTCTGACCCACGCGGGAGTAGCGCACACCCTTGGCTGCAGCGGTCGGGCACGGCCGGTAGGCCTGCATGGAGCCACACGCAAAATCAAGATCAGTCTCACACAAGCACGCAGCGCGGCAAATCCTCAAGCACCTTGATAGGCCACCACTCAAATGGTTTTATGCCACCCACGTCGATGGCGGTCAGGCCGCCCACTACCCGTCCTTGGCCATTGCAATTTGGAAAGAGTTTGCTGCCGCATAGTGCGCACATTCCATCAGACACTGCTGGCGCAGGGTCCTCTTCCTTTGCGGGCACGCCCTCCTGGCAGCGGACCGCGAGGCTGCGTCGTACTGAAGCCATGCGAAGTGGACCATTCACTTGGAATGAGGACACTGGCTGCGCGAGCACGCTCGCCAGCGCAATTGAGAAACCCGCATGTTGCAGGCGCGCGAAACTGGTGCCATCCACCAGTGCGACGCTCGCGAGCAGAGCAAGCGATCGAGACATCCAAGTTGCTTCTCCGCTGCGACGAGATTCCAAGATTTTCCATGTCTTCGAACGCGGTTTCACAGGTGGTCGTACCGGTAAAAAGACACCGGGGGGAGCCGGGACACATACGGGACACACGGGACACGCGGACGCACAAAGGCACACGGACCACACAGACGAACCTCACAACCATC
>RGCY01000036.1 GCA_009918865.1 Actinomycetota bacterium | reverse complement strand
TTTTCAACTCAACCGCAGACATCGTCTGACCGTCAGCTGTTAGGGCGCTTGCCGTGGTTTGCGCCGCTCTTCTTACGAGCCTTCTTCTTACGGGCGCGCTTACTCATGATGCCTCCTGTGAACCCGGGCAGCCTTAACGCTGCGGTCGGTACTGCGATCCTTGCTGGGGTCGGCGCCGCGCTTTGTCAGGCGCGGTCCGGGGAGGCAGCCTATCCGCCGCCGCCGAAGCGGTTCGAAGCAGGAAGTCAGCGTTCTTCTACCCAGAGAGTCTGTGACTGCCACGACTCCTGAGAAGTGAAACTCGCTTGATAAACCTGGGCAAACACCGCTTGTTTGAGAGTTGCAGGTGCGTGGTCAGGAGCACAACGTGTGGACATCAATTGTTTGAGTCGACGAGTCAGCAGGACTTCCTCAAGGCAGTCGCGACAGGTCACTAAATGATCTACAAATTGCTGTTCGCTCACATTCAGACATTCAGCTGCCTCGCCATCCACATAAGCGCCGAGCCACTCGGAAATATCCGCACAGGACAGCGCGCGCTCGCTCATGCGATGTCACCTGACTTGGTTCGGATGTAGCCGCGCTCAACGGCAACATCAAACAACAACCCACGCAGTGCTTTGCGTCCGCGATGCAGACGCGACATCACCGTTCCGATGGGGGTGTCCATCATCTCTGCAATTTCGCGGTAGGCGAACCCTTCAACATCAGCGAGGTAGACCGCGAGTCGAAATTCCTCAGGCAACGACAACAACGCATCAACGATGTCGCCATCGGGCATTGAGTCCAGCGCCTCGACTTCAGCAGACCGTGACTGACCATCAAGGTCAGCACGGTCGTTCTCCCATGTCTCATTCTCGTCAATCGAGTCTTGCGCTGGCGCATTCTTACGCTTGCGATACCCGTTGATGAAAGTGTTCAGCATGATGCGAAAGAGCCACGCTCGCAGGTTGGTTCCAGCTTTGAACTGATGAAACGACCTGAACGCCTTGAGCAGTGTGTCTTGCACCAGGTCGGCCGCGTCCTCACTGTTACGCGTCATCTTCATGGCGCCGCCGTAGAGGTTGTCGAAAAACGGCATGACCTGCGCCTCGAAGCGGGCGGCACGTTCCTGTGGCGAGTGTGTAGCAGGGTCAAGTGCCCCGTCCACGGTGGTCCCTTGTGTGGGGATGTCGATGGTCGCCGGGAGAGTGAAATCCGGCATCTCGTTGGCTGTGTTCGTGGCGGCCTCCTTAGACCTTCTGGCTCGTTCAGCCCCGGTGAGACGAGGCTGACACGTGCGCGTGTGTGGCTCCTGCATTTGAGATCGTAACGGCCGCACTGACATCAACCGTTCCTCGTCCATGAGCAGCACGCATGTGTGAACGCATGCGCCGGGATTTTTATTCCCGGCTGGCGAGGGACTCGAGGTCCAGCTCGCGAGCGCCGGCCACGAGACACTAGAACAGGGTTTGGTCCTGCGAGTCTTGGTCAGAAATCTCCGCCTCAGCGACTGCGCTCGGGTCGAGCGTGGGAGGAAAAAACTCCCCCCATAAATAGGCACCGTCATTGCGTACCGAATTTACATCTGTCGTCACTGGTCGAATCGCCACCGGCTGCTCAGGTAGGTCGGAGATTGCGCGCGACCAAGCATGGTGGTCCAGCAACACCGGCATCCGGTCGTGCACCTGCGCGGCGACCCCGACGGCATCAGTTGTGATGAGGTTGGCGGTCAACAGCGCAGGCGCGTCAGCGGGCGTGCCCGGTTCGCGCCACCATTCATAGAGCCCTGCAAACGCGACATGCTGGCGGCCAGTCACAGTCATGAGATAGGGCTGCTTGGGCTGGCGAACACCGGCGCGCGCTGGCTGTGCCGGTAGCCACTCATACCAACCGTCGCAGAGCACTAAGCAGCGTCGTTTTGCGAAGGAACCGCGAAATGCGGGTTTCTCTGCGACGGTCTCTGCGCGAGCGTTGGCCAGCCGAGCGCCGATGGACTCCTCTTTTGCCCACGCTGGAATGAGTCCCCATCGAGCGACCACCAGCTCGCGCACTCGCTGCCCGCCTTCTTGGCGCTCGCGCACGATGTATATGTCAGAGGTTGGCGCGATGTTCCACCGCGGTGGCAGCTGAACGTCGGTGGTGGCGTCTACCTCAAATTCCAATGCCAGCGCATCCTTGTCAGCAGTCAACGCATAACGGCCGCACACAGGGAGAGCATGCCACTCGCGTGGCTACGCTTGGGCAACGATGACAAACCCTCAAGGAATGTGGCGTGCTCCATGCGCGACATCACCCGTGCATGGAGTTGTGCAGGTTCCCGGCTCCAAGAGCATCACCAATCGGGCTTTAATCTTGGCGTGCCTTAGTGATGGCCCTAGTTTCATCGGCAATCCCCTACATGCCCGCGATACGGCTGCAATGACAAATGGTCTGCTCGCACTCGGCTACGGAGTACATGCTCGAGGTGCACATTGGGACATTTCTCCCACGCTTCACCCACACGTTGATGAGGTCACGATTGACTGCGACCAAGCCGGCACAGTGATGCGGTTTCTACCCCCTGTCGCGGGCTTAACTCGTGGAGATGTCACTTTTGATGCCCATGCATCGGCGCGTACCCGACCAATCCGCCCCATGCTCGATGCCCTTTGCACACTCGGTGTTCACATCAGCGATGACACAACATTCCCCTTCACGCTTCGAGGAACGGGGAATCTGCGCGGTGGACGAGTCACGATTGACGCGTCCGCCTCAAGCCAATTCGTGAGTGCACTTTTATTGGTCGCCGCGCGTGCTGATGAAAGCATCATCATCGAACATCGCAGCGCCTCGGGCGCTGATGTGCCGTCGCTTCCACATATTGCGATGACCTGCGCGATGCTGGCAGCACACGGTGTGCACGTTGAATCCAGAAACATTGATGGCACTCGCTCATGGCAGGTGCCACCAGGTCCCATGACGGCACACGATTGGCAGATTGAACCCGACCTTTCGAATGCGCTGCCTTTCATCGGAGCGGCTGCCGTCACCGGCGGAGAAGTGCATATCGCCGGTTTGGGTTCGAGCACGTTACAGCCCTATGAATCCGTGACAAACGTGCTGACGCAACTCGGCTGCTCAATCAGCGTTGTGAATCAAGATTTCGCCGTGAAAGGTCCGGGTCAACTTTCGGGCATCGATGTCGACCTCTCGGACATTGCTGAGACAGCGGTGACATTTGCTGCCATCTGCGCTCATGCATCCGCCCCTTCTCGCCTGCGCGGAATTGAACACATTCGCGGTCATGAGACCGATCGGATAGCCGCCATCATTGAGGTGCTGACAACTGTCGGATGCGGGGCCGACTACGCCGATGGCGTACTAACAATCGAACCGAAACCGCTTAAGCCAGCAGTGCTACCGTCATTTGGCGACCACCGGATGGCCACTGCGGCGGCCATTCTTGGCTTGGGTGTGGACGGTGTAACCGTCGAAGACATCACGACCACATCCAAGACACTGCCTGAGTTCTCTCAGCTTTGGCTAGAACTCGTGAACAAGGCGTCTGCATGACTCGGTGGCGTGACGAAGACGATGTCCGCGCGCGACCGACGCGTGGCAATACGCCACGACGTTCGAAGGACCAACCAGCACACGAAACGGCAATTGATGGTTTCGTCGTCACAGTTGATCGAGGGCGCATCACATGTGCCCTGGAAAATGACCATGCTCGCCGCATCACCGCAGTCAAAGCGCGTGGTCTTGGTCGTAAGGCAGTAGTTGTCGGCGACCGCGTCGGTCTCGTTGGCGATATCACAGGAAACACGGGCACCTTGGCGCGGATTGTGCGCAGGGATGAACGCCACAGCACACTTCGGCGAACTGCCGATGATTCCGATGCCCAAGAGCGTGTGATTGTCGCGAACGCAGACCGCATTGCCATCGTGGCTGCAGCAGCAAACCCTGAGCCCCGAACCGGGTTGATTGACCGATGTCTTGTTGCGGCGTACACCGAGCACATGGACGCCCTCATCATCGTCACCAAAACCGATCTCAGCGAACCGAATTCCCTGATTGACTACTACCGGCCGCTCGGCGTGCCGGTGTTCACATCAGCCCAGGGTTCGATTTCAGCGGAATTGACGCATGCGTTAAGTGAAGGAACAACGGTGTTGGTAGGCCACTCCGGTGTCGGCAAGTCAACGCTGCTTAACGCGCTTGTGCCCGAAGCTCAACGTCGCATTGGTGACGTGAACGTGATAACCGGACGCGGTCGCCACACCTCCACAAGTGCTGAAGGTTGGCCGCTCGGTGATAACGGCTGGGTGATTGACACCCCCGGCATTCGCTCATTCGGATTAGCGCACGTGAGCGCAGATGCGGTTATCGCATCGTTTCCCACTCTGGCGACTGCCATTGAGCAATGTCCACGTGGTTGCACACACGACGAGCAGGAGTGTGCACTTAACGGTGTCGCTGGGTCCGGAGGCGTCGGAGTCGACTTGGTGGACTCGGTGCGCCGACTCATTCGTGGCATCCGGGCGGGGCAGTAACCCCAAAGACCTAGTTCGCCATCTAGTCATTTCAGATAAACCGCTGCGCGTGCAACTGTTTGGCACATAGCGTCAACTCATGACACAGCCGGTAACTGACGCCACTGACATCGGCACTGAGACCCGACCGAGCGTGGAATCCCTATTGGAGGCGTGGGGTGGTCAAGTCGCACTGCTGACTCCGACGGGCCGCATCAGTTGGGTGAGTCGAGGCTGGGATGTTGAAATGCGCAACTTCGGTCTGAGCGGATTGCGTGTCGGCAATGACTACTGGCATGCCCTTCATGCAGCCATCGACACCCACACAGATCGCATTGACGCGCTCATCCACGCCATTGAACAGGTGCGCAGCCACGCACAGTCGCAAATTGCACTGGAGATGTCGTGGTCAACACCGAGTGGTAGTCGACATGTCCGCGTGGATGTCATCGCACTTGCACAAGGTTTCATCGTTTTGCAGATGCGAGACATCTCCCCCAGCCACCAACCGAGCAGTGATTTGGTTTATATGGCTTATCACGACCCAGTCACGGGACTACCGAATCGCTTTGCCGCATCCACTGGCATCAATCAGGCGTTACGCCGCTGCCTGCGAACGAGCATGGGTATGGGTTTGGTGTTTTGCGACCTAGATGACTTCAAAGATGTAAACGACCGATTCGGTCATCTTGTGGGCGATGCGCTGCTGCAGCAAATTGCGCAAAGGTGGCGTGAGTGGACCCGGGAAACTGACACCTTGGCCCGCATCAGCGGAGACGAGTTTGTGTTGATTGCAGACGGTGTGACCGGTGCAACCGAACTTGCCGGCTTGGCACATCGACTCGCGGCGGCGTTGGCGCAACCGATGGTTGTGAACTCTCACGGGATTTCAATCACTGCGACGTACGGCGCTGTCTTCGTGGAACCCGCACGGGCACCACTGATTTCTGAAAGAGCGGTATTGGATGCTGCCGATCACGCGCTTTACGCTGCCAAGCGCAAGGGTCGCGATTCGCTTGTGGTGGATGTCATCGGCGCTGCACCTGCGCCTTGATTGGTGCCGCTGGTCGCAATGTCACCGAAGCAATCTGGCCAACATTTCTATTCTCCACCGCAGTGAATTTCACGCGCTGCGAGATGGTCGCCAGAGCAATCGCACCTTCGAGCAGGGCCATCTCACGACCAATGCACATGCGTTGACCAAAGCCAAAGGGTAGGTAAGCCAAACGGCGCGCATCACTGCTCTCAAGAAATCTCTGAGGAACGAATTTCTCGGGTTGCGGCCACCAATGTGGGTCGCGGTGCACCACCCATGGACTCATGATGATGAGTGCATCGGCCGGAATGTCGCAGCCACTCAGCACATCAGATTGCAAACTGCGTCGCGTGATGAGCCATGCAGGGGGATATAGGCGAAGCACTTCCTCAAATACTGCACGTGCAACTACGTGAACATCATCGCCAGCATCGTGTAAGAGTGAATACTGGTCTTGATGAGTCATCAGTAGGTGCCATGCCCAGGTGAGACCACTTGCCACCGTTTCGTGCCCAGCAACAATGAATGTGACGATTTCATCTCGTACTTCCCGTGGAACTCGCTGTCCCGGCTCCACACCATGTGCCGCCATCAACATCCCCAGCATGTCTGGCGCTGCTGTCGGCTGAGATAAGCGATGTGCAACGAGGTTCACAACTGCAGTGTCGAGTTCTGTGAGCGCTTGACGCAGATGGCGACCAGAGCGCGATGGGATGTGAAAAGCGTTCAGCCATGGGCGTTGGGCTCGGTTCACCACCGCATCAAGTGCCTGCAGGGTTGCATGCGACAAATCTGCGGCTTCAGCACTGAGATCTGCACCGAAGAGCGTTGTGCCAACAATCTGCAAAGACATGCGCATCATCTCTGACTCAACATCAATCACATCGCCGTGCAGCCACCGTTCACAAGCCGATTCGGCGGCGTGAGTGATGGACTCACGCATTCCTGCAACTGCCTCATGATGAAATGCCGGTTGCACAACCCGACGAGCATCGCGCCATTTCTCGCCATCCGATGTGAGCAGACCTTCACCGGTCAATGCCGCTAGGCCACGGTATTGCATCGTGTGTTTGTCGTATGCCCGAGCGTTCTCAATCAGAACCCTGCGCACATCGGCTGCATCTGCAACGAAATAGGAAGCCGGCGTAGGCACGGGAAACTGCACAAGCGACCCATGCTCGCGCTGCATCTGCATCAAGAACGAGAGTGGATCTTTGCGAATCGTGCCGATACTGCGCAACATCACGCCACTTCGTGGACCGGGTGCAGTGAGCACCGGTCCGCGCGCATACGCGCGAAGTGTTGACATCACATGGTCAGCCTATGGCGCTAGGAATCGTGACGGTTGTGAGAACTGCGTGATGATCTGAACCCTGGATGGTCAGAGTTTTGTAGTCATCGAAACCAACGCCGCGGCCGAGAACGTGATCGATGGTCGCCAAACCCGGATTCCCGGCCCCAAGTGACCATGTGGGTTGCCATCCAGATGCTGTGGCATCTAATGCATCAACGAAACCAAGGGACTGCAGTTTTCGAAATGGAAGATGGTCCCGTGTCATGTTCAGGTCTCCCACAATGAGTGCAGTTTCCGGTAGATCACGTGCAATGCTCACGATTTCCTTTTGGTCGGCGGCCCAAACAGAACCCATGTTCCACCGCGGCGACATCGGATGCGCTGCGAAGATTTGTAGCGTGGTGCGCCCATCCCCACCTATGTCCGCAACATCCACCACTTCACCGCCGTAACTCAGCGGTACCACTTCGCGTCGGGTCAGCGGATGGCTGGACCAAACAACGAGTCCGTTAACCGTTGTGGTGCCGACTCGGTGGGGTAGCACATTCCTGATTCCCTGCACATCAAGGATGCGTCGCAGTGCCGGACCGCACTCGCTTAGAACCAACACATCAACATGATGTTGTTTCACCTGCGCGACCACACCAGAGGCCGCTGCAGGCGAGGCCATGGCATTGAAAGCGAGGACGCGCAATCCCGGCGCCGCCTGCTCACTTGCGGCTAAAACCGACGTTGGACCAGGAGTGAAAACTGGCAACCACCAGACTGAAATCACAATGGCACAGGCAGCAGCAAGCATTGTCACGATTTTGTGATGTGCCAAGACACCGAATAGAACAGCCAAGGCAAGCAGCGGCACCAACAACGGCAGCGTCGCGACCAGCGTGGGAAGAAATGCCACAGCCAACCCCGTTTGGCGCGCCATCATGATGACCACCGTCACAGCAACGATGAGCCGCGCGCACCATGACATCAAATCCACGCCGCGGGGTCGTCCTCCCACTGGTCTCCCCCTGCCGATGCTGAACGCGCGGTGATGATTCGTGCCGGCACGCCCACTGCTGTGGTCCGTGCTGGCACATCGGCCAGCACAACTGCACCTGCGCCGATGCGCGAATCATCGCCGATGACAATCGGACCAAGCACTGTCGCCCCGGCACCAATCACCACTCTGTCCCCAACGTGGGGGTGCCGCCGACCCGAAACTGCGCGCGTGCCACCTAGTGAAACGCCGTGAAACATTGTGACATCATCGCCAACGAGTGCTGTTTCGCCGATGACCACGCCCATCCCATGATCAATGAAGATTCTGCGCCCAATCACTGCAGCCGGATGAATCTCCACCCCGGTATGACGGCGTGACCATGCAGCCAATGCGCGCGCCGGTAACAACCAACCGCGTCGCCACATGCGATGAGCGACTCGGTGCAACCACACGGCATGCACGCCCGCATACGTGAGCGCAACTTCCGCTCGGCTGCGTGCTGCAGGGTCTTTGCGCAGCACGACGTCGACATCTTCGCCGAGCAACGTCAGGAGTCGCGGTTGCTGCGCCATCACGCATCCACAAGATCAGCGAACAATGCCGTTGAGAGGTAGCGCTCGCCATAGGAAGGGATGATGACGACGATGAGGCCGTCTTTGTGTTCTGGCCGATGCGCAACTTCACGGGCAGCCCACAGGGCAGCCCCCGATGAAATACCAACGAGTAGTCCTTCTTCGGCTGCCGCTCGACGGGCTACTGCGAAGGCATCATCATTGGCAACATCGATAATCTCGTCGTAAATCTCGCGATCCAAAATGTCGGGCACGAAATTCGCGCCAATCCCTTGAATCGGGTGGCCAGCAGGCGCACCGCCATTGAGGATGGCCGAGGCAGCCGGTTCAACTCCGAATACCTTGATATCGGGGTTTCGCTCCTTTAACACTTGGCCGACTCCGGTGATCGTTCCTCCAGTGCCGATGCCGGCAACAAAGGCCGTGATGCGACCTTCTGTGTCTGACCAAATTTCCTCAGCGGTCGTTGCGCGGTGCACGGCCGGGTTTGCAGGATTAGCAAACTGACGTGCCAATGTGCCACCGCGCTCTGCCGCGATTTCCTCGGCCTTTGCCACGGCTCCGCGCATACCTTCAGTTGCCGGAGTCAAAATGAGTTCAGCCCCATACGCGCGTAATAGCGCGCGACGCTCCTTCGACATTGATTCGGGCATCGTCAAAATGGTTTTGTATCCACGAGCCGCACCCACCATGGCAAGTGCAATTCCAGTATTTCCTGACGTCGCTTCAACAATAGTTCCGCCTGGCTTGAGCTGACCGCT
>RGCY01000350.1 GCA_009918865.1 Actinomycetota bacterium | reverse complement strand
GAGGGGAGTGTCTTGACGGAGTGTGTGGTCTGGTGAGCTCAGTCAAACAGGAATACATGCAAACACTCAAACCATACACGCGCTCTTAGAAAGGGAAGAAGTGCTCATGCACAAAACGAACAGCATATGACAGCCACGTCTCGTGCCGAGTGCGATGCTTGCCGCAGGAGCGTGCGACTTGCACCCGCTCATACCACTCCCATGGCCGTCTATAGCGAAAGTCGCCAGTGTTGAGAGGCACAGGGGTGCCTGTGTGCCAGCAGTGGTTGTACGCGTCAAAAATGGTCAGGTCACGACCGAGATTAGTGACAAGCTTGTCCTGCAGCATGCGCGCCATGCGCAGCATGTTCTCGGTCACGGGATCGTCAGATTCGGCAGCACCCGTCTCTGCTGCCTGGAACGTATGGCGCACGTGCATCTGGGCGCGCAGAAGGGTCGTGAAGTCAAGAGCCTTTCCAAACGAAGCAGCGCTCGCGGATCGCTTGCTGCCCTGCTGTATCTTGTTCACGTACTCGAGGATTCGATCCGTGTACATGTTCGACCCCGCGCGTCCGAGGAGCGAAAGGCTCACAGTGGCAAGCAGAACAGACTGGATCGCTGGTAGGGTGCAGCAGAAGCCGAGCAGCGCAATCAAGGACACCTGGGCGCAGACCGGTATATGGCAGACTGAGCGAAAGACGTGGTGCGAATAGGCAAAGAGCTTCTTCAGCTTGCCGCCATCGCCCTCGCGCGCTGCACGTTGCCACTGCAGGATTGGGAAACCAGCATATTGAAGATAGCGCACGAGCACCACTCCTGATGCAGACTGAACCTGCTGCAGGTACAGCTCTGGGGAGCGGAGCAGCAGAGATGGCGGCGGTGCGACTACGTCCTGAACCAGAAAGGCCATGATTGCAATCGTCATCGCATGATGAGCCTGCTGAACGTGCGCGTAGTTGTTGTGTTCCAGGTCTTTGGTGACCGCAAACACCTTGGTGATCCGCATGGCTTCCAAGCACCAGCACACCAAGCACGACCAAA
>RGCY01000349.1 GCA_009918865.1 Actinomycetota bacterium | reverse complement strand
AGCGTGAAGCATCGCAGTCGCCACAGGATCGGCACCAAGAGTCAACCCGCCTACAGCGTCAATTTGCAGGTCATCGACCAACTCCAACATGGCTCGCCCGATCAGCGGTGCAGCAACTGAATCCAAAGTGACCCGGCGCAAATCGACGTAATAGTCGGCTTCCTTACCACTGGAAAGAATCACTTTGCCGTGGACAACAGCTTTGCTGAGAATCTGCTCGCGCAACAGGTCGCGGTCGGAGGTCGTCATAGCGCCGAGTCTAGGCATTTACCGCTCGCTCAACGGCGTTGAGCCGACAGCCCCATATTGAGTTTGTGCCACACCCCGCGAGGGATGCTGCGCATAATCCAGCCGAGAGTCTTGTACCGCAGCGATGGCGTGCTGATCACCTTGCCGCGGTGGAAATCGCGGATGGCGGAGGCAACGACATCGCGGACATCGAGCCACATGAACTTCGGCACCGATGCTGGATCTAGGCCAGCCGTTTCGTGGAACTGCGTCACAGTGAAGCCGGGGCAAAGCGCCATGATGTGAGCGCCGGTATTGCGTAATTCCCCGGCCACTGATTCGCTGAACACGGTCGCCCACGATTTGGCGGCGCTGTATGTGCCGCTGGGGAACCACCCGGCAACGCTGCTGACCACGATCACACCGCCGCAGTTTCGCTTGATCATGCCGGGCAGCGCTGCTGCGCTGAGGCGCATGACAGCGACCACCAAGACATCCACCATTTCCTGCTCGCGGTCCAAGTCGACTTCGCGGAAGGGAGCAACAGTTCCGAAACCAGCGTTGTTCACCAACACGTCAATCGGGGAAGAGTCATCTCGCAGGCGCGCTTCAACCATCGCCAACTGCTCGCGGTTGGTCAGGTCGGCAATCAGCACCTGTGCATCAGTGCCGAAGCGCGCGTGCACATCGGCAGCAAGCGCGTGCAGCTTCTCGGCGTTGCGGGCGACCAAGACCACATCGTGACCTGCCGCCGCGTACTGCAGTGCGAATTCGCGACCAATGCCCGATGAA
>RGCY01000348.1 GCA_009918865.1 Actinomycetota bacterium | reverse complement strand
GCTTGGGTTCATATCGCATACCGACAAAATCCCACCAGGGCGCAGCAAGCGATACGCCTCCCGAAAAATGTCAAGGGTGGCAAGTTGTGGCAGTTCGTGGCAGACCAAGCACAGCGACACGAGGTCTGCACTCGCATCCGCAAGACCTGTGTTTTCCGCTGCAGCATGCACAAACGTCAGCGGTTCCGTTGCCCCGGCCTCTTCCTGGACACAGCGTTGTCAGACACCAGCAGGACTCAACACAGCTCAACCAATAACCGCGTGCCTGCCGCTGCTCTTGCTGGTGTTGCCCGACTGCCAGAAAGTGGGGAGAGAGGTCGACCCCAGTCACCCGGCTGCCAGGCAAGGCCCCCAGCAGCTCCAGGCTACTGAGACCAGTGGCACACCCCAAGTCGACCACATCCCGCACTTGGCGGACACCGAGCTCACCAAGCAGCTGCCTGAGCACTTGACTGTACCCCCCGCGAAGCTGCTGGTCACCACTGGGTGTGTGGTGGACTCGAGTGAAAACGATATGCCCCCACATATGAGTGCCCCTGCATACTCTGGCTGCAGGAGTTTGCCCGCAGGGTCCATGACGTTGGCGTGCACTGACACCGCAGCCGGCCCGACCTCGAATGCAGCGTCCCAATTGAGGTTTCCCTGAGGGTAGGCTGCACACCCAATGTTGGCCGGTGTTTGTTTATGGGTACATCGATGTACACACCGTGAAAGGGCTTTGTATAGTACTCAGGGTAGCTGGTGATAGTGCGGTTGGTGACAGAGGCGAGCGCGGCGTCCCAATCACGGGCGCGCTGGATGCGTGCGACTGCCTGGTCAAAGCCAACGCCAATGGTTGCTGCACGGTCTTTGATCTGCACGCACGCCAACAATATGTTGTTGTTGTTAGAGGCGCATGAAAGGGTGCACATGCGCACCTTGTTGCGTGCAGCATTGGCGGCAAGGTCAAACACCAACGGCACGGACAGCAACCCCTGCACAATCGGGACGATGGGCGAAGATGGTGGTTGAAACTCGCTC
>RGCY01000347.1 GCA_009918865.1 Actinomycetota bacterium | reverse complement strand
CTTGGCAATCGGCGTAGGCTTTGATCAAGGACTTCAACTCATACGGCGTCAGATCTGGGCGCAAGCTAAGCAGCCTTGCCCCCAGACCCGTGACGAGGGGACACGCAAAACTCGACCCCTCGGTCTCGCGAGTGCCACCGTCTTTCCACGCCACTTTCACGCCGATGCCAGAAGCCCCAAAAGCAACGTTATCGAGCGGTCGAAACTCGAGCTTCGCAAGCGGCAGTTGTGTGTACGTGACGCCTAAGGTTCCGGCAAAGTTTGTGGGATAGGCCTTGCCAGTGCGATGGTACCCACGTGCACAAACGCACGCAATGCGTCGCGCATAGAGGCCATCTACCGCGAGACCGATGAGCAAGGCCAGTTGCTCGCGCATGGTGGAGAGGCTGAGGTTGATGATGTGCGCGTCCTGCGCCACTAGCCAACGCAACGCGGTGAGCAGCGCTTGCGAGTTGGCTTTGAGATCCTGGCCCAGAACTTGAACGCTGATGAGTTCTGCCTCTGGCGCGAAGCGGCGTATCTGGCCGGCCACCGCAGTTCCATGGCCAAACACATCGTGCGGTGGCGTGGCGACAACGCCCCAGCCGTGCGCCGGGTCGTTCACCACACGATAGGATCGACGCAACTGCCCGCCCACCCATGGATGCGAAGCCTCAACACCGGAGTCCACGATGGCGACGCGCACACCCGTGCCACGCGCGCGGTGCAAGTCATGCAAAAGCTCCCACATCATCCATTCCGAGGTCAAGTTCCGTGAGCCGTTGCGCGACTGTCATTGCCTGTTCGATATGAAATAAGTGGAGATCCTGGCACCACAATTACTGAAGACGTTACTCTCATCAACGAGACAAAAACGACACAGACGTACTACGCATCATTTGCAAATTTTGAGGCGCAAGGAGATACGGGAAGTCCCACATTTGTTGACCCAAAAGATGACTTAGGAACATGGATTTCTACTACGCAGGCATCAGTAGTGCTTCGTGCAGGGGAGCAAAAAGTTATTCCTTTTACTATCAC
>RGCY01000346.1 GCA_009918865.1 Actinomycetota bacterium | reverse complement strand
AAGGACAAGCCCGCAGTGCTCGACCTTCAGCCGCTCATCAACCAGTGTTACCGCGAAGGTGCCTACTGGCGGACCGATTACACGCACCCTGCCGACCCGCCATTGCACGGTGAGGTCGCCGATTGGGCCGAAAGCTTGCTGAAGGAAAAAGGACTTCGCTAGCCTATCGCCAAACCAAACCGTGACCCAACCATGAACGCGTCTTCCAACTGGAACTCCCTCGAAACTCGCCGTCACTTTTTCACGCGTGGCTCCCACTTGCTCGGCTCTGCGGCGCTGGCCTCGCTTGTCGGCCAAGCTTTTGGCAGCCAAAGCGCACCAGCGACCAGCCACCAACCCTTGGGCCCACATTTCCCCGGCAAGGCCAAGCGCGTCATTTACCTGCACATGGTGGGTGGACCGTCGCAGATGGACCTCTTTGACTACAAGCCGGAGATGATGAAATGGTTCGACAAAGACCTGCCCGACAGCGTGCGGCAGGGCCAGCGGCTCACGACGATGACCAGCGGTCAGGCACGCTTCCCGATTGCGCCATCCAAGTTCTCCTTCGCGCAAAAAGGCCAGTGCGGCATGTGGATGAATGATGAACTCTTGCCGAACCTCGGCAAGGTCGCTGATGACATCTGCTGGATGCGCAGCCTGCACACCGAGGCCATCAACCACGAGCCGGCCATCACCGCGATGCAGACGGGCAATCAGATCACCGGTCGCCCGTGCATGGGTGCGTGGTTTTCCTATGGGCTGGGGTCCATGAATGAGAACTTGCCCACCTTCGTGGTGTTGGTAGCGACACCGACCAACCGCGAGCAAGAGCAAGCCATCTCGGCGAGGCTTTGGTCCGCAGGCTATCTGCCCGGAGAGCACGCAGGCGTCTCATTCCGCAGCAAGGGCGACCCGATTCTCAAGATGCTGAATGATTTATTCGATTGCCCCGATTTACAACGGTCTGTGGGAACGGTTAGTCGTGGTTCCACTGAGTTGCGGAACGTGTGGGTCTCGTTGCTCAGTGCGTCCACACCC
>RGCY01000345.1 GCA_009918865.1 Actinomycetota bacterium | reverse complement strand
ATTGCGACGGCGTAGGCGGCTGGCACAGAGATAGATAAATCGATGAGTAGTCCCCCTAGGCCACTGACGGGACCGCGCACCGCGCGCAGTATTCCGGCCGCAATACTCAGAGCGATGGCGACACATAGTGCCGGTGGCGCGAGGTAGCGCAATGCTGACGGACGAAACAGAGTGCGCGAATGCTGACGCATCACCACGCGCCGCCATTGCCCGTATTGGAAGTATTGGCGCGCAAGTGCACGCAGCGTGGGTCTTGGTCGATAGGTGACACGTAACTCTGGGTTAAACCACACCACGCCGCCGGTTTCAATGATGCGGTGGTTCATTTCCCAGTCCTGAGCACGTGTGAATCGCGAGTCATAACCACCCACGCGGTGCAGTGCACTCTTGCGGAACACCCCGAGGTAAACAGATTCACACGGACCTTCAAGCCCACCAGTGTGATACGCAGCGGCCCCTACGCCAATTGGGCTGGTCATTGCCACCGCAACCGCCTTCTCAAACGGGGTGCGCCCTTGCGGCCACATGATTCCGCCAACGTTGTCGGCACCGGTGCGAGCCAAAGTGTTGACAGCCGTGGCGATGTAGCCAGCTGGCAGTTCGGTGTGCGCGTCCACACGAACGATTACTGGGTGGCGAGTTGCAGCGATTGCCGCGTTGAGGGCATCCGCGGTTCGGCCAGACGGGTTTGGCACCACCACCACTCGTGAATCTCTTGTGGCTAGTTCATCGGCCACCTGCTCGGTGCCGTCGCTAGACGGCCCTACTGCGAGCACCACTTCCATTCCAGCTGGCCATTGTTGAGCGAGAACCGCAGAGACGGCGGCCTCAAGGTGGTCCGCTTCATTGAGCACGGGCATCACAACTGACACAGGCGTGTGCACGTCAACCTCCACGTGCTGACCGTACCCAAGTCGACACTCGAGACTCGTTACCCTTGCGCCCATGTGGCTTGTGACGGGTGGTGCTGGCTATATCGGCGCTCATGTTGTTCGACATCTTCAACGCAGTGGTCGAGCC
>RGCY01000344.1 GCA_009918865.1 Actinomycetota bacterium | reverse complement strand
TGGCGCTGGAACTTCAGCGCCAGGAACTCCGGCGTGAGCGTGGCGATGGTCTGCTCGTCCACCAGCAGCGCGCGCAGGTTCTCCGCCTGCGCCAGGCGGTAGGCGCGCGTCTGCTCGATCAGCCGGTACTGCGCGTCGATGCTGCGCAGCGCGTCCTTCACCTGGAACACGGCGTTCTGCACGGCGCTGCGGTACACGAGCACGGCCTGCGAGCGCTGCAGCCGCGCCCGGCGATAGTTCGCCTCGCCCGCGCGATTGCCGATCGGCTGCGCGAAGTTGAGCCCCACGAGGTAGTTCATGAAGCCGCCCTCGGTGGCCTCCTGCCAGGCCGAGCCGAAGCCGCTCTCGAGGCCGTTGAACTGCATCTGCGCGTTCAGGTTCAGGCTGGGAAGGCGCCCGTTGTCGGCCACCACCTGGCGGATGCCCGCGTCATCCACGCCGAGCAGCGCCTGCGTGACCGCCGGGCTCTGCTCGCTGGCGGTGGCGATAGCGTCGCGCAGCGAGTACTTCAGCGGCTGGTCGACCATGAAGTCGGCGGGCACGACCATGGTCTCGTCGCCCACGGCCAGCGTGGGGTCATTCAGCAGCACCTTCAGGCGGTCCACCGACGCCGTGACGTCGCGCTGCGCACGGATGAGCTGGCTCTTGCGGTCCTCGACCTTGGCCACCGCGTCGGCGTACTGCGCCTGCGTGGTGTCGAAGGCGCGGCGCTTGGCCAGCACCTCGCGCACCTCCACGCCCACGCGCACCAGCCACTGCGCCGTCACCACGCGCTGCCGCGCCAGCACCAGCTGCCAGTAGCCGAGTTCGACGTCGCGGCACAGCTGCAGCAGCGAGGCGCGCAGCTGCTGCACGCTGCGGCGGTCGTTGTTGCGGGCCAGGCGGATCTGCGCCATGTTCACGTCGGTGCCGAAGCCCCTCAGCAGCGGCTGCGTCAGGCCCACCTGCAGCGCGTTGATCCACGCGGGATTGTTGGAGTACAGGTTCTCGGGGTACAGCTTCGAGTAGGTGCTCGAGGTG
>RGCY01000343.1 GCA_009918865.1 Actinomycetota bacterium | reverse complement strand
AAGCATGAGGTGCTGACCGTCATCGAGGTGGTGGTAACGGCCTATCAGGATTGCTTGCGTGCAAGAAACACGGAGGCACCCTTCTGATGCTCGATTTCAATCACAACCCCACCTTCGCGGAAAAACTGAATGTCCTGATCGATGCCGCCCTCGTGAGCGAACACAGTTCAAAGCCGCAGCGTGACTACATGGGTGCATCTCGGCTGGGCGTTTCCTGCAAACGCGCCCTGCAATACGAATTCACCCACGCGCCGAAAGACGAGGAATATTCGGGCAAAATCCTGCGTATTTTTGCCATAGGGCACCTGCTGGAAGATCTGGCGATTGCTTGGCTGCGTGCCGCCGGCTTGCAATTATTCACCCGCAAACCCAACGGCGACGCCTTCGGCTTCTCCGTTGCCGGCGGACGCATTCGCGGCCATGTGGACGGCATCATCAGCGGCGCACCCGATGAATTGGGTTTGAGCTTTCCCATGCTCTGGGAGTGCAAATCGATGAATGCCAAATCGTGGAAAGACACCGTCAAAAACGGCGTTGCCAAATCCAAACCCGTCTATGCGACACAGATCGCCGTTTATCAGGCCTACATGGAAGGCACGGTTCCCGGCATTTGCCGCAACCCCGCTTTGTTTACCGCCGTCAACAAAGACACCGCCGAGATTTACCACGAGCTCGTGCCGTTCGATGCCGCCACCGCTCAGACCGCGAGTGATCGCGCGGTGATGATCCTGCGTGCCGTGGAAGCCGACGAGCTGCTGCCGCCCATCAGTCTCGACCCCGAATACTACGAATGTCGCTTCTGTACTTATCAACAACACTGCCGAAAGGAAAACTTATGAACAGCTGGAACGACTTTAACGATGCCAAAACGCAAACGCTGCACAAAGAAGACGCCGCCGTCTCCACGCAAGAGATCAAAGCGTTACTTACAAATCGACTGCGTGAAGCTCTGCATTATTTGCTGCCGGCTGGGGTCATCCGGCACGGAAAGTTTGTTGTTGGTGATATTCACGGCAACAA
>RGCY01000342.1 GCA_009918865.1 Actinomycetota bacterium | reverse complement strand
GCGTTGGCTCACGCCGGACGCGCCATTGATTCTGTGCATTCTCAGATGGGCCAATGGCTCAAGGCTGGTCGCACAGAGGCGGAAGTTGCACGCGACATCGCGGACGCAATTGTGGCTGCAGGTCATGATCGGATGGATTTTGTGATTGTGGCTTCAGGGCCGAATGGTGCAAGTCCGCACCATGATGCATCTGAACGGGTTATCAATCCAGGGGAGCCGGTGGTGGTTGACATCGGTGGCACGACGCCTGAGGGCTATGCAAGTGATTGCACACGGATGTATTGCGTAGGTGAACCCCCTGCAGATTTTGTGGAGTACTACGCGGTTCTGCAGAAAGCACAGGCCGTGGCCACTGCTGCGGTCAAACCGGGTGTGTCGTGCGAAGCCATCGACGCGGCTGCACGTGAGGTATTGGATGCCGCCGGATTCGGTCAATGGTTTGTGCATCGCGTCGGTCACGGCATCGGTCTCGACACACATGAACATCCCTACATGGTCAGCGGCAACACCCGTCCGCTGTCTGAAGGCATGGCATTCAGCATTGAACCCGGCGTTTACCTACCTGGTCGCCATGGTGCTCGAATTGAAGACATTGTGGTGTGTGGAACCGATGGAGCGATTGTCTTGAACAACGAAACACGCGAATTGGTGGTGTTGTGAGATGGCTACACATGTTGAACGTGAATTGCACAGCGATGACGCACGCGACTTGTTGGAACTTGTCCGGGATATCGCCGATTCCGAACTGATTCCCAAAGCTGCGCAATTCGAAAACGATGGTGAATTTCCGCGAGACGTGTTTCATACGCTTGGACGCAGCGGGCTCCTGACGCTCGCACATGATGAGGAATATGGCGGTGGGGGATTGCCGCAGGAGGTATACCTGCAGGTCATCGAGGAACTTTCCGCTGCGTGGCTCACCGTGGGTATGGGAACAAGTGTGCACTCACTCGGCACCCATGCGCTTGCCAAATATGGCACGGTTGAGCAAAAGAATCAGTGGCTGCGCGACTCCTTAAG
>RGCY01000341.1 GCA_009918865.1 Actinomycetota bacterium | reverse complement strand
GTACGACTTCACGACGGCTAGTGCGATTGATGCGTGGGCATGGGTAATCGCCAAGGCGTCCGATCTTGGAAAGCCGGTGGTCATCAACAATTCTTGGGCGTCCCACAACGGGGCGCACGATGGCACGGCAATCGAGGAGCGCGCACTTGACGATTACGCCCAATTGTCGGGTGTGTCGTTCGTCGTAGCAGCGGGCAACAATGGCGCGGATGCGATCCACGCACGGGGAACGGTTGCATCTACTCAAAGCGCCTCCGTGGGTTTCGTCTCTACCGGCTCAACAGCGAGCATGAACTTCTGGTACGGGGCGGATGACAACTTTTCGGTAAAGATCGGCCACAATGGCCAGTACACGTCCAAAGCTATCAAGGGTGGGAAGACCAGAAGCTATACCCTGGACGGTGCGAGCTTCTCGGTCTCAAACTGCAGTACGGCATCGACAAGCCGCAATCTTTGTCAGCTTTCAGTCACGGCGGACACCTTAAGTGGGTCTGGGTGGTCAGTCGAATTGGAACGAACCGCCTTGGCCCGTGCGGAGAGCACGGGACAGTGGGACGCCTGGGTTACAGGTGGTGGCGCGACTTTTTCCACGCAGTCTTACCGGACTACCCTTGGTGAACCGGCGACCGCTGCCGGCGCGATCACGGTCGGCTCGTTTGTCTCCAAGGACAGTTGGACAGCAGCCTCCGGTGGTGGTTTGACCAACGGCGAGACTGTCGGGGCACATAGCGCTTTCAGTTCACTCGGTCCGACACGCGATGGTCGGGCAAAGCCCGATCTTGTAGCTCCGGGTGAAGTGATCGAGGCAGCGCTTTCAAAGGATGAGGCCTCACCCTCTGTGCAGCGGATTACCTCCGGTGGTGCAGGTGTGGCGGACAGCCGCATTGTCCTGCAAGGCACAAGCATGGCAGCCCCGCATGTCGCGGGCATCGTTGCCATGATGTACCAGAAGAATGCGGGGTACACGCAGTCGCAAATCCGCGATGCCTTGCTTGGCACGAACGCATCAGCAAACACAGA
>RGCY01000035.1 GCA_009918865.1 Actinomycetota bacterium | reverse complement strand
AAAGTGATTTTCCAATCAGTGATTGCGCTGTCAACGATCTCGATTGCCGGCAGTGCATAGCTTAGGCATGTCAGGAATTCGGAGTAGCTCGGCGCGCTGCAATTAACGTCCCGACCGACTACGAAGGCGATCTCGGCTTCCACCTTCGGCTGTAGCAGTCGGTTGGTTGGTATGTCTTGCCCGTTGAGAAATTCCATGTCGTCGAAAAGCACGCCAAAGTCAGGCTGGTCCACTCCCAGTTGCTGCTGCACCGCCTTTGAGGTCAGGCCCACCTTCAAGCCGACTACTCGACAGCCGGATTCCAGCCGGGCGCGCGTGTTTAACTCCGCGACCGCGTAAGCCACGTCAAGACTGGCTATGCCGTGGCTGGTAGAAACTGGCGGAATGCTACGTCGGTTAGCCCTTGCGAACGCAAGCGCCTGCGCTGCCTGCTGGATGGCTTTGGATTGATGGGGCATGAGGATTCTCCTTGGGTCGTGAATGGGGACTAAGAGCTGTCTCGGCCAAGCCAGCGCAGCGCGTTGTCCTGTCGCAGCAGCCGACAGGTCGCCGCGTCCAGGGTCAGTTGGTCAATACGGCGAGAAGGCTCGCGGTCCGTGATAGCAAAGGTATAGTCGGTGAGGGCTAACGCCTGCGTCGTGCCGAAGACTTGCAGCAAGATGCGAATGGTTTTGGCGTCGTACACCAAGTCGTCAACGAACAATTGCCGAAACAGCTCGCGCGGCAACTGGCCAAAGAGCTTGCGAATCGGAGACAATTGTTCCCACCGGTGCTGCTGGCGCGGCAACAATATCGCCAGCGAGTCGCCAACATGGCTAAAGGCAATGCGCAGCTTCGGTAGCCGCGCCAGTGTCCCCGACGTGAGCAGCGAGGCGGTAGCTAGGCCGACTATGCTGGGAAAGTCCTGCACCTGTTCAAGCGGTGGCAGACCGACCAGCCGTTCCATGCCAGCAGGGCGCAAAGCATGGACGAAGATGGCATCGCAAAGCAATTTCGAGGCAGCAAAGAAAAGCGCATGGTCAACTTGAACAGGCAATTTGACGTTGATATTTGTACCAAGCTCTACACCCGCCAGCCCCAGTCTAATGTAGCGTTCCAACTCGACAATGTCTAGTTCCACATCCTGCATTGGCAATGCGCACAAACTGGTGAAGTGCGCCAGGTCGGCACTAACGATAGCAACGAGTTCCTCATTAATTAAAAAATTTAGCGATGGGGCTTCATAGGCAGCCAACCAGTATGACAACAGTTCCAACATTGGCGACACCACTTGGTGCGTGACCCCCGTGGGGGTCATCTCCTGCAGCCTGCGGCCGGCATCCCAGCTTGAGTCGGTCACGGCGCGGTAGATCATCCCATTAATTATCACCTTACGGTCGCGGACTAAGTCGCCCAGGGCCATCGAAGGCCAAGCGACACATTTGGGTTGGCCCAAGTAAGCCGGAAACTGGTAGGGCAGCCAGTGCGTGTGGGAATCGACCAAGCCGAAATAGCAACTAGCGTTTTGAGATGCAACGGTCATACTTTTAAATCGGCTACAAGCGATGCGTCCGAAAGCATCACTTGGCCGTCGCGGATCTCCACTGGGTAAGTTCGCAGGGCTTGAGTGCACGGTGGGCCGACGGCCTTGCCAGTGCGCACATCGAAGGTGCCTAAGTGCATCCCGCATTCGACGATGTGGCCCTCTAGGCAACCATCCTCGGTCAACGAGGAATTGCCGTGGGTACAGCGGTCATCGGTCGCATAGACGTTGCCCTCTACCAGGTACACGGCCACGCGGCGGCCGTCTGGCAGGTAGCCCATCCCGATGGCGCCCTCTGCCACGGTATCTATGCTACACAAGGGAATGAACTGGCTGTTACTTGTCATGATGAATGTCCTCTCAGGCGGCCAGAGCTTGCTGAACCAAGGCACGTATGTTCGCTTCCGGCGCGCTAAATTGTTCGGGGGTGATGGTGGCCCGCGGCACAATCAGTTTCTTAAGCGGTCCGAAGTCACGAGTGGCGTTTAGGGTGGCAACTCCGGTGACGAGACCGGCGCTCCAGTGCACCAGCACGCGGCCTCCTGCGGCATCTACCCGCCAAGCTTGCTGCTCGCCGGTAATCGCGCCAGCGCACTGCAACCGGGCGCTGCCCTGGTCTGACCAAAACCAAGGCACCGCTTCGTAAGCCCTGGCTTCATCGGGATTACACCAAATCGCTGCCAGCGCCTGCGCCTGACCCTGGGCGTTGGCCCAGGTTTCGATTCGCTCAAAGCGGCCAGTCAGCGGATTTCGCTGGCGCGTCACGTCGCCAACGGCAAACACGCCCGGTGCACTGGTGCGACACCAGCCATCAACAAACACCCCATCGTCGCAGGCAATGCCGGCATCCGCCGCCAGCTCGTCGTTGGCCCGCACGCCGATACCGACCACCACCAGGCCTGCCGGCACCCGCTGACCGTCGTCCAGCACCGCCTCTTGTGTACCTTCGTCGAGTGCGACCACTGTACGACCGAGATAGATCGCTATGCCGCGGCTACGATGGTATTCAAGGAGGATATCGGCCATGGCGGCCGGCGCGCTGCGGCTCATTAGCCGCATGGACTTCTCAACGACAATCGATTGCCGTCCCAGCTCGGCGGCGCTGGCCGCTAGCTCCAGCCCGATCGGACCGCCGCCGATCACTAGCAGGCTGGCTACAAATTTCAGGGTCTCTCGGATTGCACGAGCATCGCCTAAAGTGCGCAGCGTTAGCACGCGCGGCCGTGCATCAAGTTGGGCCAGCCGAAGCGGCCGCGTGCCAGTAGCAAGTACCAGCCGGTCCCAAGGCAGTGTGCTTCCATCATCCAATCGCAGCTCCTGCCGCTGCGGGTCGATGGCCATTGCTTTGCGCTGGCGCAGTTGCTTAACCTTAGGCGGCAGTTCCGGCAAAAGCCAAAGCTGAGACTCGTCTCCGTCTAGTTGGAACTGCTTGGACAGTGGTGGCCGATCGTACGGTTGCCAAGGCTCGTCACCCACCAACGTGAGCTCGCCCGCATACCCCCGCTGCACGAGCGCACTAGCCAAATTGAAACCTGCCAATCCGGCTCCGACAATGACGACACTTTGATGGTCTGCGCTCAGTAGCTTGCTCATTTAGTCTGATGAAAGACAGCAAATACCTTGTTGGAGTTGAAGATGTTGGTCTCAATAAAATTGCTCCAGTCGAGCTTGGCTCCAAGCTCCTCCATCGCGCCCAGCATCGGGCACCAGTTCAGCAGTTCCTGCTGGCCTGCGGCCTCGAAGTCCTCGGTTCGGGAGTTACGCCAGCTGGCGTAATCGCCTTCTAGCAGGGCACGGTAAAGGTTACGGTCAGCCGTGGTGTCCGGGCGAAGACGCCATGTGTGGTCGCAAAGGAACGCGTGCGACCAGCTGGAAGACGCCATCACAGCCACGCGCCATGGCGAATCGCGCAGGATGCGCGCAGTGGCAGCGCCCATATCCATGCATCGCTTTGGAGATGGCCCGGGTGGGTCTGGCTCGGTCTGTTTCCCGAAATCGGTCATAAAACCACGCGCCGAGATCACTTTGCGACCATAGCAGTTGATTGGAACAGCAATGGTGGGATAGTCCCATCCCACACGGTCATAGTCCAGGTACAAAATAGCGTTTGTGAAAGCATGGGCCAAGCTCTCATGGTGAAGCGGCATGTAAGCATATGCCGTGTCAAAGTTAGCTTCAATCAGGCCGCTGGCTAGGTGCTTGGCAATATCTCGTCGTCCGCGAAGCCGGTAGCACTTGTCCGCGCCCTCCCCCCACGCATTCGGTTTGCCGCTCATCATGGAGGATCCCATAGCGTGCCGCCACGGGTAGAGGTCCATGTCGTCATAGGCGCAGACGGTGAACGGTGGGATCACGTCTTCCTTGAAATTCTCGTACTGGTCGTCGCCCCAGATCAGTACCACATCGGGGTTAAAGTCATCAAGCGCTTTTCGCACCTTGCGGAACTGTTCCACCAAGGCAGCGCGATGGGCAGCAGCGGCCGCCAAGCCTTGGTCGCTGCCCCACTCGGCTTTTGCAGCCTCCGGCCAATTGTCGGGCAACTTTACCTCACTTGGAATACCAGGATCGGCCAGCGTCATGCGCAATATATTTGCCATCGCCGCGTCTGGGGACGACAAGGGTGGATAGTGGGACAGACCAAGTCCGAGAATTTCTGCCATAGATGCTTTCTAGCGTTACTGGTTGGTACGGTGCCGGCGCCAAGGTCAGGCCGCGCGGGATTTCTTCTCGCTTTTATCTGCGGCTCGACCGCGTGCCTGCTCATCTTCAATTGAGACGAGCAACTCCCTGAGCAAACTGACCAACTGGATTCGCATCTCACGCGAAAGCCCGTACATCAGCCGCTCCAGCCTCCGCCAGTGATCAGGTAAGTGTTCGGCAAGGAACTCCTTTCCCTGAGTCGTCAACACAGCCAGCAGCCAGCGCTGATCCGCCGGGTTGAGCTCGCGCTTGACCAGACCTCGTTCGATCAAAAAATTGATATTGCCCGAAAGGTTTGTTGGCTTCACCACCAGCATGCCAGCTAGGGCACCCATAGTGGTGGGTTGGCCAGTGCGCTGCAGCACGGTGAGGATATTGAACTGTAGCGGCGATAGGCCAATGCAGGCCAATTCCTCAGCTTGGTCGCGATCAAGTATTGCATAGGCACGGTACAGCCCTAGAAGCACCCAAAGGGCAGTACCGTCTAACGCCTTATCAAGGGCAGCAGCGACCATAACCTGGTCGCTAAGATGGGTTAACGGCGAATCCTCAGGTGCAGAAGTTGCGGCCTCAGCTCTGTCAAATGGTGTCGGTTGAAAGGATTTCTTCACAGTACTTCAATTTTTTAACAATCTTGATTATGGAACAAAAAAACAAGATCAGAAATTATTTTTTTTCTTTTTTCAAATGAAATAAGGGGTAAACCCGCTTTTATTAAAAAATTTTGATACCAATAATATTGCAACTATTGAAGTAGTTCAACGTTAATCGTTTAAACATCAAAGACAAATTTATGAAACGAAGGCAGGTTTTAGGGCAGATGTCGCTGGCTGCGCTTGGTCTCACCGGAACATCGGTGCAGGCACAAAATTTTCCGGCAAAGCCGATACGTATCGTCGTTCCCTACGCCGCTGGCGGCTCACCAGATACGGTGGCACGAATCCTGACTCTGCAATTAGGCTCTGAATTGGGTCAGTCGGTTTTGGTGGAAAATATTTCCGGTTCCAGCGGGATAGCTGCAATCGAAGTCGTGCGCAACGGCGCCGCAGACGGTCATACGCTATTGATGGCCGATGCTGCTCACTGGGCGGTCAATCGTGTGACCAGAGCCAAACTACCGCACAACTTCCAAAAAGACATGGCTCCAGTATCCATTGCCTCGTACTCGGCTTTGTATCTGTGCGTGTTCGGTAAGTTTCCTGCATCAAATTTGAACGAGTTGGTAGCAGCCATCAAGGCCAAACCAGGCGCTTACACATATGGATCCTCTGGCATTGGCAGCCTGCACCACCTCAGCATGGAGGCTTTCAAGAGCGAACTCGGACTCAACATCCTCCACGTGCCATACAAAGGAACCGGTCAGTCGGTTCCAGCCTTGGTGGGCGGCCAGGTGGACATGGCTATTGCAGCCTACAACTCGATCGTGGGGTTCGCGAAAGAGGGCCGGATAAAAGTTATTGCGGGAAACACCCGGGAGCGCATGACCATCCTGCCGCAGTTTCCGCCCATGGGCGATGCAGGACTAAAAGACTTCCATTTTCCTGGAGAGAACGCGTTGTTCGTGCCCTTCGGCACCCCTAAACTGGTGATTGACAGACTGGCTGCCGCGATTGCAAAGGTATTGGCGATGCCGGATATTGTTGCCAAACTCAACGCTGCTGGTGTTGAGCCTCCGAAACTTGGGGGTGCTGCAGCACTGGCCGAAACCGTTCAGCGTGATGTAGCGCGCTATGAGTCGGTGGTCCGTATCGCCGGAATTCAGCCGGAATAAGGCCAGTTTTTTCAATTTACCATTTTATTTCCTGAAAGCTCCAAATGCAACAGGTCGAAAATCCGCTCAGCGCTCACGCAATTACCCATGTTAATCTGCAATCGCTAGTCCAAGATGGCCGAGTCCATTCTCGCGCCTACACAAATCAAGCCATCTTCGACTTGGAGATTGACCGGATTTTTCATCGGTCTTGGATCTATGTGGGACATGAGAGCGAGGTGCCAAAACCGGGCGACTACCAAGCGCGTCCAATAGGTCGTACGCCCGTATTAATGGTGCGTGGTAAAGACAACAAGGTTCGGGTTCTAGTCAACCGCTGCCGCCACCGCGGTGCGCAGGTGGTAGAGACCGAGTCCGGTAACACTCGGATGTTTCGCTGCTGGTACCATGGTTGGACTTATGAATTGACTGGAGCACTGGCAGAAGTCACCGAGAGGGGGGGCTACGGCCCAGACTTCAGGACCCAAAACATGGGATTGGTCGAAGTGCCACGTGTAGCATCCCATCGCGGCTTCGTGTTTGCCAGCATCAAGGCGGAAGGCGAGTCGCTGGCCGAGTTCCTAGGCGGTGCCGCAGCACAATTCGACATGCTTGTAGATGCATCGCCGACTGGTGAGATTTTCCTCGACGCAGGAACAAACAAGACCGAATATATGGGAAACTGGAAGCTGGTCGGCATGGACGGGTATCATCCGAATTTTGTCCATGCTTCCGTCGTGGCGGGCTGGGCTCGAAATAGCGAATCCGGTATTGGCGCAATGCACCGCGAAGATCCTTTCAGTGATGAAGCATTAACACTCACCCGCTACTACGGCAACGGACACGCCATGCTGGACTTCCGGGCGCAACGCCTCAAAAGTTATAAAAAACATGCTGAGTTTCTTTCCAAAGTGGCAGGCGGTGTCAAGTACGTCGAGGATATGCATAAGGCCTATGGTAAAGAACGTGCAGAGTTGTTGATCAGTCTGTCGGGCGACCCGCACTTGGGCGTCTTCCCGAACCTGCAATTAATTGGTAACCAGGTGCGGATCATTACCCCGATCACCCCGGGTATCACTCAAGTGACGATGTCGATGGTGCGCTTGGGCGGCGTGAGTGATGAGATCAACACCATGCGGGTACGCCAGCACGAATCGTTTTACGGTCCGGCAGGTTCCGGGTCGCCCGACGACGCCGAAATCTTTGAACGTGTGCAACGCGGGATGATGGCTGAGGTAAATCCGTGGATCGAAATCTCGCGCGGGATGCATCGCGAATTTGTCGACACGGATGGGAGTGTAGTGGGCCGAATTACCGACGAAGTGCCGCAGCGTGGCCAGATGAAGTACTGGCTTCATCTGATGACACAAGCGGCATGATTTCTGGAGACCCCCCATGGACAATCAAAAACTGACCCAATGGTCCGCCTTACGGGAAGTGGAACTGTTCTTGTTCCGTGAGGCCGAACTCGCAGACCAACACCTGTACAAGGAGTGGTTTGCGCTGTGGACTGAGGAACTTCTTTACTGGGTGCCCTGCAATAGCGACGAGCAGGCCATCGGTCGCAAAATCGCCTTGATCAACGACAACCGGCCGGAGCTCGACGAGCGCCTGTTTCGCCTTGGCACCAAATTCGCTCACGCTCAGAACCCAAAGTCGCGTCTGAGCCGGGTGATTGGCAACGTCGTACTCCAACAGTGGGATGCAGATCACGGTGGCTGCGTGACCTCGCGATTTAACCTGACCGAGGTCCGCGCTGGCCGCCAGCTTACATTCGCCGGTCGTCAAACGCACTTACTGGCGCGTCAGAATGGCGAGCTTCGCATGCGTGAAAAACACGTATACCTTGCCAACCACGATATCCCGATGCCGAACTTGACTTTTATCATCTAAACCACCTTACGGAGAACAAAATGTCGAATACCAATAATGAAATTGGCCAATTCATAGGCGCGGCCGGGCTACAAACTAATTACCTTGAGTCCGGGGCTGGCGAGCCGGTGATCTTGATTCACGGCTCTGGTCCCGGGGTCACGGCTTATGCCAATTGGCGCCTGTCGATTCCGGTTCTGGCCGAGAAATACCGCGTTTTGGCACCCGATATTGCTGGCTTCGGGTATACCGAGCGCAAGTCCGACGCCGTCTACAACCTTGACTTTTGGGTCCGTCACCTGATCGAGTGGATGGATGCAGTAGGCGTGAAAAAGGCCCGCTTCGTGGGTAACTCATTCGGCGGCGCGCTGACCCTGGCTCTGACGGCGCGCCATCCGGAACGGGTGGACCGCTTTGTGTTGATGGGTGCCGCCGGCGTCGATTTCGAGGTGACTCCGGGGCTGGACGCCGTTTGGGGTTATGAACCGTCGATGGAGAACATGCGCAAAATAGCCATGACCTTTGCCTATGACACCAGCATCATCACCGATGACTTGGTCAAGTCGCGTTACGAAGCTAGTATTCGAAGCGGCTTTCACGAGACTTACTCTCAGATGTTCGCGGCGCCGCGCCAGCGCCACGCAAAGGCATTGGCTACGCCCGAAGCGGACATTCGCAAGATCACTCAGCGTGCGCTCGTGATCCATGGGCGCGACGATCAGATCGTGCCTTTGTCTAACAGCCTGACACTGCATTCGCTGTTGAAGCACTCTGATCTGCATGTCTTTGGTGAGTGCGGTCACTGGACCCAGATTGAGCGCAAAAACCAGTTTTTGTCATTGGTGATGGACTTCTTCGCATCGTGAACGATAAAGCAAATAGGTGCCAGCCATGAGTCAACTACCCGTGGTCGGAATGATGATCGGCGATCCCGCCGGCGTCGGACCTGAGGTCTGCTTGCGAACTGCGGCCGCAACCGAACTGGCTGGAGTATGCCGTACCGTGCTGATCGGTGACATTGGCATATTGCGGCGCGCCGCCGTCGTGTGCGGCCTGAGCCTGCGTTTTGAGTCTGTCACCGATCCTGCCAAGCAGCTTACTGCTGGCGTGATTGGGGTGGTCGACCTGGGCGGCTTTGATCTAGAACGCTGCGAAATCGGCAAGGCTTCTGCCACATCCGGTAACGCGGTACTTCAATGGATCGCACGAGGCGAGGAGCTAGGCCGTTCCGGCCGCCTGCAAGGCTTGGTGATGGGACCGGTAGAAACCGCTTCGCTTATGGCCACCGGCAAGATCAAGGAAATCGACGATCTGCAACCGGCTGGCACCTACATGCTGCGAATGAGCGGCAAGCTACGGGTCGTA
>RGCY01000340.1 GCA_009918865.1 Actinomycetota bacterium | reverse complement strand
TCGACGCGAAGGGTGACGGGATTTGGCCGAATGCGGAGCAAGGCATCCAAGCCCCACCCCGCAGCGTCACCGGACTTTCCAACGAAGAGGCTCGTGATGTGCTGGGCATGGCGGTCTCGCACCTGCAGATGCCTGTGGAGCCCGACTGGTCCGATCCGGTGACGGTCGCTGCGCTACGGGCGAGGTTTCTGGTGGTGGTCGTGGATCATCGCGAAAAACTTTGGGAGCGTGTCCTCACCCAGTGTAAGGAACTTGATGCCACCGATTGGCAGCAGATGCCAACCTCGGTGCTGTCTAGTGAAACACTTGATTGGCTCGCGGATCTCGCGAAGACTGCTGGGGCTCAGACAGTCTCACTTGCTCTGCGTAAACACCTACTAGATGGAGCGCGGGAAGCGGCCAAGGATGGCACGCCGAAGAGTCTGCGTGCAATGATTTTTGGCCTCACTGATTTCGCTGACCTCGAGGGTATGGCGGGTGACCTTGATGGGGCTTTGTTGAAGTATCAGGAAGCACTTGAGATTGCGCGTGTGCTTGCGGCATCGCTGGGCACTCACGAGAGCCTTCGTGATGTGAGCATTGCCCTGGAAAGGGTTGGTCATATTGAAGAAGCGAAGGGCGACCTTTATGGGGCGTTGTTGACGTTTCGGGAAGTGCTTGGGATACGACGCGCAATCGTTCAGGTGGAGCGCACGTCCGAGCGTCTTCGCGACCTGAGTATCAGCTTGTGTAGAACCGCTAATGTCGAGCGGGCATTGGGAGACAATGACAAGGCACTGAAGAAGTACGCAGAGAGTCTTGATATCAACGGCTGCGTGGCCGAGGAACTTGGCACGCCCGAGATTTTGGTTGAGATGAGCAACAGCTTGGAAAGAATTGCCCACATAGACCGAGATAGGGGCGATCTCGGCGCGGCACTTGCGAAACTTCAAAGCGTGCTTACGGCACGGCGCGGGCTGGTAGATGCATTGGGAACGCCGGAGAGCAAGCGTGGTTTGAGCCTTGCGCTGCATGGGATCG
>RGCY01000339.1 GCA_009918865.1 Actinomycetota bacterium | reverse complement strand
CACGTGGACGTCGCCGTTGAGGGCCCGCCGCGTGAGGAGGTCCTCCCCTTTGCAGTCGCCCTTTCCAACAGTGGCAGGCACACTGGCAGTGAGGTGATGCAGGTCTACCTGAGTTACCCGAGCTCAGCAGAGGAGCCGCGCCTGGTACTTCGCGCTTTTGCGCATACCGGCGTACTGCAGCCTGGCCAGCTGACCTCGACCAGGTTTGCGCTCACGCGGCGTGACCTTTCCGTCTGGCAGACGCACGTTGGGTGGCAACTCGTCTCCGGCACATATACGCTGCACATCGGCGCGAGCTCAAGAGATTTACGCCTTCAGTGCAACGTCGAGGTGCATCCCATTGAGAATTGAGATGGCCCATATATATGTCCTCTCGGCCTCGCAGCGTGAGTGGTTAAGTTACCAAGGTGACATGGATATGTGTTAGAAGTCACACAGACACACATTCACATTCACACACATACATTCACACCATATGTGTGCTGAAACAGTAGTCGAAGTTGCAAGTTCGGTTGTTCGATCCAAAAACGAACCTTCTTGCTGTGCTTGGCTGGGATGGCTGAACACAATGAGGATGGATGGGATCGTCTGGCCGGAAGACGTCGAGCCACTTATGACCGACGCGCATGATGATACTACAGATCGTGATGACGAGGCAGCTGACAGCGAAGCAGCTGTTGCAGCGACTGCGAGTGCAGCGACTGCAAATGCAGCAGCTGAGAGTGCGGCGCCTGACAAGGTTGCTGCCACGGCCCACGCTTCATTTGACGTCAATCTCGAGCTATTCGATCGTGGCGCTAGGGACGAGGACGATCAGAAACGATTTGCTCGTATAAAGCTTAAGGTGCGCACCAGTGCTGCTCTTGACAGCAGCATTGCGTGCGATGACGTCCCAGCAGGAGCAGCTGTCAGCATACACGACCGCAAAGAGTTGTCTGATGGCACCCGGCGAGTCTTAATATCTCTGGTGCGTTTGGGCAGCACAGTGCCACCAATAGGATGGATTAGTGAGGTCACTAAGGATGGTCACGAGAACTTGCTGCGCTCAT
>RGCY01000338.1 GCA_009918865.1 Actinomycetota bacterium | reverse complement strand
CGTCACGGGCTGGGTATGCATCGCTGGCGGCACGCCCGGCACATGGAGGGAAATGCGATGTTTAACGGGCAACTGACGCTGCAAACGGTGGCGCCAGAGTTCACCGAACGCGTCTGGCGCGACGGGGCGCACGTGCTGGGCGACACCGTGCCGCATGACGAATGCACGCCCGATCAGCTGAAATACCGCATCACGCACGGCAGTCTCACGCTGCTGGTAGCGGTGGACGAAGGCAACACGATCCACGGCTACGCGGCAGTGGAAGCCCATCAACGGCCTAATCTACGGGCGCTGCACATAGAAGCCGTCCACGCACCGAGATGCCCCACCGTCATTTTCGATCGATTGGCAGATTATGCCCGTTCTTGCGGCTGCACAGCGCTGGAAGGATGCGGCACCCCTGCCGTTTCAAGGCTTTGGCAAAAAACCCTCGGCTTTCAACCACTCTACACACTCAACCGGAAGGAGATTTAACTATGGGTGGCGGATCACCGAAGAATGTGACTCAAAAATCCGAGCTGCCAGATATCCTCAAGAAGCCAGGCGCGGACTATATTCAACAGTTCCAAAATGTGGCCGCGCAGGGCATTCAGCGCACGCCGATCTATAAAACGGTGACGACGCGAGATCCGCGCACGGGTCGATCCGTCCAAACGCAACAAATCACGGGTTATCAACCCGCCGACCTGACTCAAGCAAAAGCCCCAGTCTACGGTGGGCAGCGTTTTGCTGACATGACTGCTGATCAAAATACAGGCATGGGCATGATCCGCGACGCCGCGCAGCAGAACGTTGGCGATGTGAACACTGCGCGCAACCAGTTTGCAGGAACGGCAAACGGGGCATACATGGGCTACAGTCCAGGACAAAACGGCTACCTCGGAGCGACCACGAACGTCGGTTACAACCCGATGCTCGGCATGAACAATCCGTACCTGTCGCAAGCGATCGACAACGCGCAGGGTGACGTGGCGCGCAACTGTCGCGCCATGGCGGGCGAGCTCGGCCGCATCAGCACCAACATGCGCATGCAAGACTACGGCGCGCAGC
>RGCY01000337.1 GCA_009918865.1 Actinomycetota bacterium | reverse complement strand
CTCTGCAAAACCGCTCGTGTCGTGTTTCCGAGTGAAGTTTTGTTTAAGGAGGGTTCCCGGTGCCTGACATCGGAGCATTTTCAACAGCAACCCTGAAACGTCAACTCCTGCCGGAAATTTCCGACGCGATTTTGACGCGCGATGCAGACGCCGCCGCGCAGTTTATGACCCAAGTCGACTCGGCAATTGTGATGCACAACGCCTCGACCCAGTTTGCCGACGGCGGCGAGTTCGGCATGGGCGGCGAGATCGGCATTGCGACGGGACGCCTGCACGCGCGCGGACCCGTCGGCCTCGACGGCCTGACCACCTACCAATGGCGGGTGCACGGCGCGGGGCACGTGCGCCCCGCCTAAGCCCTGACTTACGCAATCATGCTTGTGGGATGTAACAGATCGAACGTCAAATCTTGGGTCACCGTGCCACCATGCCCATCGCTGAGCGTGACGTGAAACGTATCATGCGCCACCGCATCTAACGCTAGATTGTGAATTTGCGCATTATCAACCGTGTACGTATAGCTGACCTTGCCCGCTCCGCCGATGCCCGGCTCGGTGACATTGAACGCCAGCGCCCCGTAGTGCGCATCGCTATCAATGCTCACTGCATGCGTGTCGCCCGCATCGTTGTCGGTGAACGAGAACGTCCCCTTCACGCTCTGGGTCGTTAGATTTGGATTATCCACAATGCGGGCATTGCTCGCGATGGTTTTGACAAAAATATCGCGCATGGCGTTGGTATCGCCGTTGACCAAGTTGGAAGAATCGCTGTGAAAAATCACCTTGGTGCCGTCGTTCGAGAACTCAGCCACCCGATCGGAGGCACTCAACCCCTCGAACCCCGCGGCATTGGTGCTGACCCGGGTGAGCGCGCCAGTCACCAGATCTTTAACGAAGATGTCGTTGAAACCATTGGTGTCACCAGCAACCAAGTTAGTGGCGGTGGAAGTAAACACCACCTTGCTGCCGTCGGATGAAAACTGCGCGTTGGTGCTGTCACCGTTGATTGCCTCGCGACCGATTGAGTCGGTGTTAATGCGGGTAATCGCAC
>RGCY01000336.1 GCA_009918865.1 Actinomycetota bacterium | reverse complement strand
CGCAGGCAAGCCAGAGCCGAGCCGGGTGGCTCGGATGCTGCCGCGGGCGCGCTCCACATGCGAAGGGTACGCGTGCAACCGAGCACAGTCAGGGCGTCGCACAACCACACCCCCCTATGCAACTAGCCCGTTCGGATGACCTGCGCCCTGTGCGGGTAGCCTTGGAGGGTTGCGACGAGCTCCGTCCGTGTGGGCCTGCCCTGCCAGTCGCGCCGAAAATCGGCTGCGATGGTGGATGCCCGGACACCGCTTGTCACCCGGGTGCGTCAGGTGCGGAGGGCCCGCGCCGGAAGTGCCCGCAGAGAGGATCCTCAAAAATGCCTTCAGTACGGGTAGCAATCGTCGGCGTGGGCAACTGCGCCGCATCCCTTGTGCAGGGTGTCCACTACTACCGCGACGCCGACCCAGCCAGCCGCATCCCCGGCCTCATGCACGTCACCTTCGGGCCGTACCACATCAGCGATGTGCAGTTCGTGGCCGCATTTGATGTGGACGCCAAGAAGGTGGGCTTGGATCTCGCCGACGCCATCACCGCCAGCGAGAACAACACCATCAAGATTTGTGATGTGCCGAAGACCGGCGTCACCGTGCAACGCGGTCACACATATGACGGTCTTGGCAAGTACTACCGCCAGATGGTTGAAGAATCCACCGCTGCACCCGTTGATGTTGTGCAGGTCTTGAAAGACACGCAGGCTGATGTGCTCGTGTGTTACTTGCCAGTGGGTTCAGAAGACGCTGCGCGTTTCTATGCGCAATGCGCACTTGATGCTGGTGTTGCCTTCGTCAATGCGCTGCCGGTGTTCATCGCGGGCACAAAGGAATGGGCTGACAAGTTCACTGCTGCTGGTGTGCCGATTGTTGGCGACGACATCAAGTCGCAGGTCGGTGCAACCATCACTCACCGCGTGATGGCGAAGTTGTTTGAAGACCGTGGTGTCACGTTGATGCGCACAATGCAGTTGAACGTCGGCGGCAACATGGACTTCATGAACATGCTTGAGCGCGACCGCCTTGAGAGCAAGAAGATTTCCAAGACTCAGGCCGTGA
>RGCY01000335.1 GCA_009918865.1 Actinomycetota bacterium | reverse complement strand
CCCTTGGTGTCAGCCATAGATGGGATATACGTACATGTACGCGCGTATGTACGTACGTTTAGTCATTTTGAGACTCCCGCGTACATACGCGTACATACGTGAGCGTATTCTATAAGTAGACCTACATCATTTCCCATAAGTGTACTTAGAGAATATCAATTGGACCGTACCTGGTGTAACTTGACTAGCTGTCTAGCCGGGAGGACTGAGCGCTCGCTGATCAGACTTGTCGTTGTCCTTGCCCAGAATGCTTGCGTTGTGCACCGCGCGGCACAGCGCAGCCAAAGCGGCAGGTGCGGCGGCCAACACGTCCGCGGCCACGGCCAGAAGAGGCTGTGATTGCATGCTGCGCTGCGACCAGCGCTAACGCAGTCGGCTGCACCGGAACTGCCATCGGTAACGTCCGTGGAACAGTGGCACCCTGCGGCGCAATCACCGAACGTCGAGGGCGAGCGAACCAGGAGCCGGGCGTACTGCTCGGGGCGGAATGCTGCGCACTGGCTCGGCAGGTTCCCCATCCGGCTCTTCAATTAGCATCTCAACGTCCCACTCGATAAAGCCAGACTGGTACATCGCGTTGCGCCTGAGCACATTGAGGTTGGAGAAGGAGCGTGTCTGTTTCTCAGCTCGCAGAGTGACCATGCGATTGCGCTTCCTGTTGTGAACCCACTCGTACGTGCTCCAGTTGCGCTCATGTGCAGAGGCACTTGAGCCGTGCGCAGCGAGATGCGCATTGCAAAGCACAATAGGTGCGGCCAGGATCTGCCATATGCGTAACAACACTCCCAGATGTGCATCGTCTTCGCTGCCTCAATCTTGTGCTCGACGTCTGGCTAGTGCCACTTGCAACGTGCGATGCCGCCATGCGTTTTCCGAGCTCAGCATGCATCTGCTTGAACTCTTCCTGGATCCTCGGGTCGAGCGTGCACACAGCGACACCCCCCCCTGGTACGCCGAGAACGTGATTCCTCACGCGCTCTGGACCACCAGTAACGTTTCGTCCACAGCAGCGGCAAGGCTTCTCGGAGGTCACTCTCGGCTCATCGCAGCT
>RGCY01000334.1 GCA_009918865.1 Actinomycetota bacterium | reverse complement strand
TTCGGTGATCACGCCCAAGGTGCCCTCGCTGCCCACCATCAGGCGCGTCAGGTCATAACCTGCAGACGACTTGCGGGCACGGGTGCCGGTGCGGATGACCTCGCCGCTGGCAGTGACGACTTGCAGGCCCAGCACATTCTCACGCATCGTGCCGTAGCGAACCGCGTTGGTGCCGCTGGCGCGGGTTGCACTCATGCCGCCAATCGAGGCATCGGCACCGGGGTCGATCGGGAAAAACAAGCCGGTGCCCTTGATCTCTTCGTTGAGCTGCTTGCGGGTCACACCCGCTTGCACCGTGACCGTCAAGTCTTCGGGGTTGACGGTGAGCACCTGGTTCATGCGGCTCAGGTCAATGCTGATGCCGCCTTGGACAGCCAGCAAATGCCCTTCCAAGGACGAGCCTACGCCAAAGGGAATGATGGGGACATGGTGTGCGGCAGCCAGCGCGACCGCGCGGGACACATCCTCTGTGCTGAGGGCAAACACCACTGCGGCGGGTGGCGGCACACTGGTGTAGGCCGATTCATCACGTCCGTGTTGTTCGCACACCGCTTGCGCGGTTGAACAGCGGTCGCCAAAAGCGGCCTTGAGCGCGTCGAGCAGCGCTGGCGGCACCGGGCGTTGGTTGACGGCAGGCATCAGGTGCTGGGCGGTGCTGGGTGCGTTCATGGTGTGTCTCCTTGTCAGCGCATTCTAGGAAGAAACCACGCTTGGCTGAGGTTTGTCTGTCACTTCGGTTTGGCTGAGAGAATACAGCGAACTTCAGGAACTCACGCATGGGCAACCGACTCACACAAATCGCCACCCGCACCGGCGACGACGGCACCACCGGCTTGGGCGACAACCGCCGCGTCAGCAAAAACAGCTTGCGCGTGCACGCCATGGGCGAAGTCGATGAACTCAATTCGCACATCGGCGTGCTGTTGTGCGAAGACATGCCAGAGGGGGTGCGCAGTTTGTTGGTCGAGGTGCAGCACCAACTCTTTAATTTGGGCGGTGAACTCAGCATCCCCGGGTTTGAGCTGCTCAAAGCAGAGGCGGTGGTCGCTTT
>RGCY01000333.1 GCA_009918865.1 Actinomycetota bacterium | reverse complement strand
AGGAGAGAGCGTGTTGGCACCACTGGTGATACTGCCAAAGCCATTCTCTGTCCAGGCGATCGACGTGCTGCTTGAAGAGATCGCTGTTGACACTGATACCGGATTGGTAGAGCAAGTGGTCAGAGCAACGCCACCATCCACTTGAGGAGCGGCTGTTACCGAAAGTGTTATTACATTACTATTCGCTATTGCTGTGTTCAAACAGGAGTAGTCACTGGTTAGAATGCATCTTACTTGGTCGCCATTACTCAGTGCGCTATTCGAATATGTGGATTGATTTCCGCCCACATTTGCCCCATTCAACTGCCACTGATACGACGGCTGAAGTCCACCATTCACTGCTGTTGCGGTGAAGGTGTTCTCAGCATTGCCACAAACCGTTGTGCCACCTGAAGAGGTAATACTTACAGTCGGCGTAACAAATGCGTTGACCGTCATGGTTATGGCATTGCTTGTTGCAGTAGATGGCGACGCGCATTCGGCATTGCTGGAGAGCACGCAGGTCACAACATCACCGTTGGTTAATCCTGCATTGGTATAGGTTTCGCTGTTAGTGCCCACATTCGCGCCGTTCAGTTTCCATTGATAGGCGGAAGCCGTGCCACCAAACTGTGGTACTGCGGTGAATGTGACAGAGGCGCCTGTACATATCTGAGTGGATGGGGATGCGGTAATCGTAATGGCAGGGGTCACGATTGGGTTCGATACCACAACCGCACTACCCGTCATTGAGGCCGAACAAGAGCCACAGGACCCAGATGGATCCCGAACCCACGAAGAACGACTTCAGCGCCTCGACGGTGTTCACGGCAGGACCTTGCGCGTCGGGCACTCACCGTCACCCTGGAAATCCCCGAGTGTCCGCGCTTGCGCCTCGACGTAATCGGCGGCCGTCTCGACCTTCACGAGGGCGCCGGAAAGGTTGTAGGTCGGGGCACGGAACAGGTCCGACGCCTTGATGGTCGCAAGTTCCGCGAGGTCGACCTTGCCGTCGTGATCGAGGTCGGCATCCGCTAGCCACTGCGCGCGCCGCTCGGTGATCTCCGCACCC
>RGCY01000332.1 GCA_009918865.1 Actinomycetota bacterium | reverse complement strand
CAGAGCGGCAACGCCAACTACTTGGCGGCCACCGAAGTCACCACCTCCTTCACGGTCGCGCAGTCGGCACAGACCATCAACGCCTTCACGACGGTTGCGAGCCAGACTTTCGGTAACGGGGCGACCGTCACGATCACGCCACCGACGGCGAGTTCCTCGCTACCGGTGAGCGTCAGTGTGAAGAGCGGTCCTGCCACCATCAGCGGCAGCACGGTCACCTTGACCGGAGTTGGAACGGTGGTGCTGGCGGCCAACCAGAGCGGCAACGCCAACTATACTGCGGCAAGCGAGGTGACCACGAGCTTTAGTGTGGCCCAAGGCAATCAGGCCATCAACTTTGGGGCGCTGACCAACAGGACCTTCGGCAATGCTCCCTTTGCGCTCAACGCCACGGCCTCCTCGGGATTGCCGGTGAGCTACAGTTCGGCCTCCGGCAACATCAGTCTGTCGAGTAACATGGTGACGATCCTGGGTGCAGGAACTGCGACCATCACGGCAAGTCAGAGCGGCAACAGCAACTGGAGTGAGGCGACGCCAGTGAACCAGAACCTGGTGATCAATCAGGCTCCCCAGACCATCAACGCCTTCACGACGGTTGCGAACCAGACGTTCAGCAACGGTGCGATCGTCACGATTGCGCCACCGAGTGCCAGCTCCACCCTGCCTGTAACGGTAAGTGTGAAGAGCGGTCCGGCCACGATCAGCGGCAACACGGTGACTTTGACCGGGGTTGGAATGGTGGTGCTGGCAGCTAACCAAGCTGGCAACGCCAACTACTTGGCCGCCACCGAAGTAACCACCAGCTTCAGCGTGAGTGCTGGATCGCAAACGATCACCTTCCCGAGTATCCCAAGTCAGCCAATTTCAACCAACCAGATCACACTCAATGCCTCAGCCAGCTCGGGTCTCCCTGTAGACTACAGCATTATTTCTGGAGCCGCTTCACTGGTCTCAAGTAATACGCTCGCACTGAATGGTATTGGGACGATTACTGTGCAGGCCAGTCAGGTCGGAAACACAAACTGGAGTATGGCGACGCCGGTTAAACAAATCTTTGTGG
>RGCY01000331.1 GCA_009918865.1 Actinomycetota bacterium | reverse complement strand
CGTGGCGCTGGCTGATGAAGTTGATTCCGTTGGTGCGCGGCAGGATGCTGATGGGTCCCGGTTGGATCTGGTTGAGCAGCAGCTGACCGCGACAGCCACCCAAGACGACCTCCTGGCTGTCTTCTTGACCCTCACACAGCAGATTGCTGATTCGGATATGCGTGTACCTATCGCGGAAATCAACGTCAACCTCAGCGATCTTTCAGATCAATTGCAAGGTCTTTCGCTCCGCGCGGCACAAACAGAAGAGGCATTCACCGGTGTTGCGACAGTCGATCAGATTGCGGCGCTTCAAGTTCAAGTTGACGCGCTGAGCGATGGCATGTTGCCAGTAATGAGTCAGCTTGATGCCATCTCAACCCAGGTTGAAGCGCTATGGACCTCAACAAACGAATTGCGTTCGCAAGTCGTAATGCTCACGAGCTTTGTCTGCACCCACTTTTCAGCTGACGAGTTGGCACAGAGCTCCATGTCTGGACTGTGTTTAGGAAATCCAAGTAACTAGCCGCTCACGCAACAAGGAAGGCATGCCATGAAAGACACTCACAAGACCCCGGTCTCTCGCCTATCTGTCGGTGCATTGATCTTGGCTGCAATTGTGCCCTTCGGAGAGGCTGCTTCTGCAGCTGCAGCTCCAGTTACAACTTTTCAATTTACGACTTGTGGGGGAGTTGGGCGTAGCGGCCCATCGGTTGACATGTGCAAGGTAGCCTACGCGAATCAGAATTGGTCGCAGAGTGATGCAACATTTCGAGTGACCAATGGAGTTCAACAAATCCTCGTGCAGGAGTCTGGGTTGTATCAAGTGACGTTGGCTGGTGCGGCGGCTGGACGCGGCGGTCGAGGCGTAATCGTGCAAGGTCGACAGTTCCTTCGCGCTGGACAGTGGGTCTATGTCGCCGTCGGACAGCGAGGAACTGTTGGTGACTCCGGCGACTGTGATTCCTCTGGTGGTGGCGGTGGTTCATGGTTGTCCGTGGATGCCGATCGCGTGGGTAGCAAGTTGCTTGCTGTGGCTGGCGGCGGCGGCGGCCAAAGCAACACATGTGGGGGTTACACATCAGATGGCACTGGGGACG
>RGCY01000034.1 GCA_009918865.1 Actinomycetota bacterium | reverse complement strand
ACGAGTAGCACCACACCATCGACCATCTGCAGACCGCGCTCAACCTCACCGCCGAAATCTGCGTGACCTGGGGTGTCAATCACATTGATGGTGATATCGCCGCCATCGGCGCGGTAACGCACCGCCGTGTTCTTGGCAAGAATCGTGATGCCCTTTTCGCGCTCCAAATCCATGGAGTCCATAACTCGATCAGTTAACTCTTCGTGTGCAGCGAAGGCCCCAGTTTGCCTGAGCATGGCGTCGACGAGCGTGGTCTTGCCATGGTCAACGTGAGCGATGATGGCCACATTGCGCAGGTCATCTCGCTTTGCGAGCCCAGCGGCAGATGCGGATTTTGCTGCGATGGATGAAGGGGAATCGGTTCCAGACACCAGATGAGCCTATGGCAGCGGCTCTGCGGCTGCGACAACGCCAAAGGCAGCAACCGCGGGTGCGCGATCAGCAGGTAGCCACGGAACTTGATCTAGATTGGAAAGCCCAACCCACGCCACTGCATCATGTTGCTCAATCGGTTCAGGGTAGTCATCAACATCGAGGAGGTATGCGGTGTGAACAAGCATCACTCCGTAGTCACCAAGTGGCCAACCCTGCAGTAGGTCTGGCCCCGGAACTAATTCGCCGACGACAATCTCAATCCCAAGTTCTTCGGCTACTTCGCGCACCAGCGCTTCGCCAACGGTTTCACCTGGGTCAACCTTGCCACCCGGCAGTTCCCACCCACCTGCGAACTCTTCGGGTTCGGTTCGCCGCGCAGTGAGAATGACCCACTGGCCCTGTGAACCGCGCTTAAAAATGGCCGCTGCCGACACCACCCGGCGCCCATCTTCTGCGTGGGTGATTCGAAGATTGCGCATAGCGTGCAGTGTCCCACAAAGCAGTGCCGCTCCTGAGAAAGCCGAAGGCCCCGGCGCAGGGGAACCGCGCCGGGGCCTTCGACCCTTGAAGAGGACAATCAGCCGGTTGCGACCGTGGTCCTGCAGTAGGACTGAGCCGGGTTGTTGTCCAACCCACCGTCGACACCCTTGGTCAACGGAACGAAGCCTTCAGCCTTGAGCGCGGCCTCAATCTGAGGACGCAATGCCAGACCGTTAGCACCCTTTGCTGTGTCCATGGACGCCGAGCAGAGGAAGTTCACGTAGTTCTTCACCGTCGCGGCCGGGTTCTGCTTCGTGATGAGGTAGAGGAACCGGTTGATCGGGAAGGTCTTGTTCAGGATGGTCGTCGGGGTGACGTCAGTGCCAGCAATCTGACCCAACGAGTCTGCCCAGTTGGTCTGACCAGTGGAGTTACCCACCATCGCGCCGGGCTTGTACACAGCGGCAGCCAACTTCAGGTCGGTGTTGCGCTGGGTGTAGCGACCGTAGGAGAAGTAGTAGAACGCGGTCGGTGCGTCAGCAGCCGGAATCAGTGCGGCGTTGTTCTCGAAGATGCGGCAGTAGTTCAAGCAGTTGCCGTTGGCGTCGTTCACCTGAGCGGCTGCCGCGTAGGTGGAGTCGCCAGCCTTGACACCAGCGTCCCAAGTTGAGCGGGTACCGGAACCGTCTTGAGCCATGAAGACCTTGATCGCGACGTAGGTCTTGTACTTCTTCGACGGGTCAGTTTCTGGGTTTCCGTTGTTCTTTCCTACAGCAATGGACTTGCCGTTGCTGTCCTTGTAAGCATTCATCACGCCGAGCACGTTGTCATCTGGCATGAGTTCATTCCACGACTTGATGGAACCCTTGTAGACGCCAGCGAGTTGCGCCAACGTGAGTGTGTTCAGCTTCGCGTGAACGGTTGCCTTGTTGGCCACCTTGGTGAAGTGGAACCACGAGATACCGTCTGCTGCGAATGCGCTTGAGTTCAGGTACTTAGTTTCGTTACCTGCTGCGAGGGCGCGCGATGAACGTGCGAATGACAGTGCCGGAACACCTGGGGTGACGCCACCATCGAGCAACTGCTTGATGCCGTTACCCGAACCGATTGGGTAAAGCTCAGCAACAGTGTCGTGCTGCGGGTTGACGACAGAGTCAGAGAGAGCCGGAGGAGTCGTGGGGGTCTTGCCGGACAAGCACTTGCCAAAGTCGGCAGTGGCCACGCCCGAGATCACAGTTTGGAAGCAGCCAGGTGCCTCGTTGTACAGCGTGTTCAGTTTGACCTGCGCTGCGTAGGTGGTGTCGGATCCGCCCGAGAGCATCACACGCGGCGTGCCATCGAGGGCGCCATCACCAATCAGTTCGGCAATTGCCGGGGATGCCACAAGGGCACCAGCAACGAGAATGGCACCAGCGATTTTTGCCTGGCGCTTTGAGAACAGGTTCACAGCTTTTCCCTTCATGCGGTGAAGTGCCGTCCGATGACGACGGGGAAAGTGTTGAACAACAAGATGTGCACGGCTCCTCATTGAGGCGACCATGCGGCAACCGATTAGTGAACTTTTGGTAACACAGTTCCTCGGTGGAAGTGCACTTACCTCACCACGACCAAGATTCGACCGAGAACCGCACAGGTTTGCGCGATGGGATCTAGTGGGGCTAGAGAGTTGGTGGCAGCGCCGTTGCAAGTGCTCGAAGAGCAAGCAGGCCCGCCAACACAATGACCGGCACGGCTAACGACCACGCCAACACTCGCTCCATGATTCGCGCGCGCACCCAGTAGTGCGCGAGGCCAACGAAGAGCACCATAAGTGCCACCCACATCAAAGCCACTGGCAGCGCGCCAAAGTCAGACTGTCGCGCACCAACATCTGGCAGACGCCCTTGCGGCGTTTCTGGGAATGCAGCACGAGTGCTGTCTGCAATGACGAAAACGTCACCAAGAGCGAGCCCCGCAGGAGTACTCGTCTGGAGAACGAGTCGTGCTGTGGAACCAGTCTTCGCTTTGATATCTGGCGCCGCTGAGGTGACTCTGGTGATGCGGTAATCCATCGTGCCAGCAACAGTGGTGGTGCTAATGACATCACCCACTTTGAGCCGTGGCAGGTGAGCGAAAGGGGAACCCCACGTCGCCCGACGTGCGGCAATCAGGCTCACTCCCGGTTCGCCTACGCCGGAAGTTCCAGTCATGTGGCCAGGACCGTGCTGCAGTTGTGACCCTGCGGCACCTTCGAGAACAACCTGGCTCAATCCCAACGTTGGCACGCGCAATAGTGCAACTGCGGTGCCAGGTGCAACGGGCTCATTCGGCAGCGGACTCAAATCACTCATGCCGACAGCACCCAGCGCAGTGTCAAATCGGGCAGCCAACTCTCGGCTGGCAACAACCTGCGAACGAGACTGCAGAAGCGGTGTGAGAAGGAACTGTGCGGCGATGAGCGCAAGCACCACAATCGCAAGAGCGCGGCCAGCAACATCACGCAGTGTCGCTGGAAGCGTGTGCACGCGACGCTGGACAGTGACCGTTTCAAACTCATACCTGACCGATTGAACCACCGGGGCAGGGGCGAGCATGGTCATGAGCGTGCTCCCTTCGACGTGCGAACGAGGTAGACCACAGCGGCCGCACCGCCGAGCAGCAACACCAGCCACATCCATGTGCCGGATCCACTCGCAGGTTGACGGTCAAAAACCGATGCCAGTTGGACCGTCCGTTGGCTTTGCGTTCCAGTGCCTGAAGTTCCCGAAGTTCCCGGCGTTGATGGGTCGATTGTTGAAGTCGTGGGAGCAACATCGGGAGAGGTGACAGGTTCAGCATCGGGACCGGCCACGGCCATCGCCTTGATCGCCTGAGCGCGCAAAGTTGCCGGAAGTGGCACATAACCAGCGGGCAGAAGCCCCGACTTTTGTCCTTGGCTGATAGCGAAATCAACGACGGTGCCCACAGACGCGCGCGAAATCGCGGTTGCATCCGATGCGGGCGGCACAACGTAGCCAATGGTCACCATGGGCCACGCTGTCTCGTTCGACGGAGCTGCAGGCAAGTCGAAGTAGCCATATTTATCCGCGGTGATGCCCTGCAGCGCTGCCCTCACAGACGCCGCCGTTGGGTCAACTAAACGCGCGGTCTTACCGGTGCCAATTTTCAACGTGACCGTTGACAAACCGAATCGTGCGGCAGTGCTCGCATCCATCAAGCCAAGAAAACCCCACGGTGTGGTGCGTGGGTCATTTTCTGGATAAAGCACCGCTTTGCCCACATAAGTGCCACCGGTGCGTAGGTCCAGTCCGTTGACGTTTGCCAAAGAATCCGTGGGTCCGTACTGAAAGAGCTTTCCACCGGCCTGGTAGGCCTTCGGCGCAACCGCATTGAGGTAGCGAGTCAGCGTGTAGTTGATTCCGGCCTGATCCGCACGAGCAATCGCGCGGATGTTGACTGGAGTGTTCACTCCGGGATTCAGCGCTTTGATACGTGGGTCTTGACCGTTGTACAGCTTGCCCGTGAATATTTCAGCCAAGAGATCAGGAGTCAGAACCAATCGATCTACGCGCAGACCTGTGATTTGATCGCGCAGGTTGAACGCAATCACAACCGGCGACATGGTGATTGGGGCGAGCCGAGTCACTGGACGTTTGGTGTCTTTACCACCTGGAGTGGTGGAAGGGCACACGTCATTTTCGTAGTCCGGTCGGTACTCAACAACTGCGAAATCCGAGTTCTTGCACTGGTAGTCCAGCCGCCCGGAGACATCGTTCTTGGCTGTGTAACCAAGGGCAACGTTGTACGGCGACTGGCAGAGCACTGAACTCCACTCTTCCAACGCCAACTCCGAGGCATCGCTACCAACTCCTGCGGCACGCAGGGGACCCGGGTCAGGGCACGTCGCTGAAGGCGCGAAGGTGAGAGTCTGACGAGCACCACCGGAGAGGTTTGTCGAGGACTCGTTGACGACAACATCGCAAGGATTAGAAACATCGCATCGCACATCGGGCGCACCAGCCAGACCGTGATTTGCGTCTGTCACAACAACAGTGATGTTTTCAGATCCAGCGCCTTTGGCGTTGGAGATGCTGTAGACACTGACGATGTCCGACTTACGATCCGGTGCCTGCGAACGCGCAGTACAGCGATCCACAGTCTGGGCCTTGTGTTCGCAGACATGAATCCACACCAAGGAATCTTTAGGAAATCCAGACCAGCGAACAATGACCTGCTGCCCATCCACCAAGCTGTAGTTTGGCGACACTGACATCGTCCGCGTAGATGCTGCCGATGCAGCAAACCCAGTCGCAAATAGTGGCGCGCAGCCAAGTGCGCCGACAAGTGCGAGCATGGACACTCTGCCAGTCAGCGTTCGCACGCTCACGCGCTCTCTCCGGTCTCTTAGGCGGTCGTTGTCAGGAATGAACTTTGGCTGCCCATCGTCCTCACCCTGACTCAGCATGACGAGCCGCTTGACGTGAGTCAAACGAGAACAGGGGTGTGAAACGAACATTCATGAGTCGTTTACCAACCGTTCACCATGTAACCGAAGTTCGTTACTTTCTGCTCACTAGAACACTCCCGTGAGCAATTCCGTTGAGGACATGGTCCCCAGCCAAGTGACGACGGATGTCCCCCGGACACTTCTACGGACCCCCACGCGCAGTGACCGCATCTACCGTGGTTTGGCGATTGGAACCGGACTTCTCACGCTCGTCATTTTGGCCTTGATCGGCCTGAATTTGCTTCTACAGTCGCGCACCGCAATCCAGAGTCAAGGTCTGAGATTTCTAACTTCAAATGCGTGGAGTCCACAGCAGGCCGAGCCGAGCTTCGGCATCAAGGCGGTGCTCTACTGGACCATCATCATCGCGTTCATTGCCCTGGCAATCGCCATTCCTGTCAGTATCGCGTGCGCGCTGTACTTGACGGAACTGGCACCGCGGCAACTGCAAAAGCCACTTCGATCATTGGTGGACCTGTTAGCCGCAATTCCGAGTCTTATCTACGGGATGTGGGGTCTGCTCTACCTTCAACCACACATGATTCCGTTTGCCACATGGATTTCGACAAAGTTGGATTTTGTTCCCTTTCTGCGCGTGAGTCGGCCGTCATTCAGTTCTAGTGCATTGATTGCCGGCGTGGTTGTTTCGTTGATGGTGATTCCCATCTGCACATCCGTGATTCGCGAAGTTTTTTCCCAAACTCCACAAGGGGAAAAGGAAGCGGCGCTGGCGATGGGCGCCACTCGCTGGGAGATGATTAGGACTGTGGTGTTGCCATTTGGTCGCGGCGGCATCATCGGCGGTTCGATGCTCGGACTTGGACGTGCGCTCGGTGAAACCATTGCGGTGGCTCTCATCATCAGCCCCATCTTCGTCATTCGACCAAGTGTTGTTGAGACAGGTGCAAACTCCGTGGCATCGCTCATCGCGCTGCGCTTTGGTGAGGCAGACGCACTCCAACGCAGCGGCTTGGTCGCAGCCGGTTTGGCACTCTTTGGACTCACTCTGGTTGTGAACACGATTGCTGCCTTCGTCGTGGCGCGAAGTCGCAGCGGCGCTGGAGTGGACATCTGACATGTCACTCACAACTGAGCAACGCCGTTCCACGGCCGCGACCACACCTCGAGACCGTGTGATTCAAGCAGCATCCGCACTCGCTTCAGGTGCCCTGGCGGCAGTCATCACAACACAAGTTCTTCCGGTCACGGGCCCTGTCCCGTTTGGTTTGACGTGGCTCATCGCGTTTGTTGCCATCTACTGGCTCGCAGTCCAGCAGTCCGACGACGCGCTTGCCGCGCGAGACCGGATCATGACTTTCGTCATCACAACAGGTGCTGCGATGGTCCTGCTGCCCCTGGTGTTCATTCTTGGATTTGTTTTCGTTCGCGGCGTTGGCGCTCTCTCCGTTTCCTTCTTTACCGAAGACCTCTCGCGTACGGGAACTCTCGATGCCGGCGGCGGACTCCAGCACGCCATCGTCGGGACACTTCAGCAAATTGCGATGTCTGTCGTCATGGCTGTGCCTCTCGGAATGATGACTGCGGTCTTCCTCAACGAAGTGCGCGGACCATTGCGCCGCCCAGTGCGCATGTTTGTTGATGCCATGAGTGGCGTCCCGTCAATTGTTGCGGGTCTGTTCATCTATGCCGTCTGGCTGATTAGTTTGGGTAACGGTGGTAGCGGATTCGCTGCATCGCTTGCTTTGAGCATCCTGATGCTGCCGACCGTGGCACGCACCGCAGAAGAGGTGCTACGCCTGGTTCCAGGCGGATTGCGCGAGGCGTCACTGGCCATGGGGGCAACCGAATGGCGCACCGTCTGGAGCATTGTTCTTCCCACTGCACGCAACGGTCTGATTACTGCCGTTGTTCTTGGCATCGCCCGAGTTGTGGGTGAAACCGCGCCGCTGATTATGACCTCGTTCGGTAGCACCAAGCTCAACGCAAATCCGTTCAACGGGCTTCAGGCATCCTTGCCTTTGAGTGTCTATCAACTTCTGTCAAACCCGTTTGCCGCGCAGCAACAACGTGCGTACGCAGGTGCATTCGTATTGGTGGTGCTGGTGTTGACCCTGTTCATCATCACCCGCGTGCTGGGTAACCGCAAATCTGGTAAGCGAACTCGAGCTTTCCGATTGTTCAAGAAGAGGAGCGCATCATGACTGTCACAGCAGAAGGTGTGACGAATGTGGAAGCCACCAAGAGTGGTGCACTTGAGGCGCGCGCAGTCAGTGCGTGGTTTGGCAACCACAAGGTGCTTGAGAACGTCAACCTCTTCATGCCCCCTCAATCAGTCACAGCGCTCATTGGTCCCAGTGGTTGCGGAAAGTCAACCTTCCTCAGAATTTTGAACCGCATGCACGAGTTGGTGCCGATTGCCCAACTTTCTGGTGAAGTGCTTCTCGACAATGAAGACATTTACGCGGCGAATGTGAGGGCAACGCACACACGCGCTCGAATTGGCATGGTTTTCCAGAAACCGAATCCATTCCCAGCGATGACCATTTATGAAAACGTGCTTTCCGGTCTCAAACTCACTGGCACAACCGTGCCCAACCCCGATGAAGTCGTTGAAACATCGCTGCGTCAAGCAAGCTTGTGGAATGAAGTGAAGGACCGTTTGGATTCGCCTGGCGGCGCGTTATCAGGTGGACAACAACAGCGGTTGTGTATCGCTCGCTCGCTCGCTGTGCAACCAGATGTGCTGCTCATGGACGAGCCTTGTTCAGCTCTTGACCCGACTTCAACGCGTCGCGTGGAAGAAACGATTCATGACATCAAGCAACGCGTCACAGTTGTCATCGTGACTCACAATATGCAGCAAGCCCAGCGCGTTTCGCAACAATGTGCATTCTTCTTGGCTGAAGAGAACCAACCTGGCTACATCGTGGAAGCCGGGCTCACTACAGACATTTTTGGCAATCCCAAGGATGACCGGACGAATGATTATGTGAATGGACGGTTCGGCTGATGCGAACACTCCTCAGAGCCCTCATCGCCAGCGCGCTGCTAACAACTGCGGTCGCTCCAGCAGCGTTCGCGGATGGTCCAACAATCAACGGCTCAGGATCAACTTGGTCGGCCATCGCAATTGACCAATGGCGTGCGGATGTTGGAAACAAGCGCGGTCTCACCGTCAACTACAACTCCGTCGGCTCGTCATCGGGGCGTCAGTACTACATCGCGCTTGGCGACCAGACAGACTTTGCCGTGTCTGAGATTCCCTTTGTCGGCAGTGAACTCGATGAATTGAAAGCACACAACAGGACTTTTCAGTATTTGCCAATCGTCGCTGGCGGTACGGCAATGATGTACAACCTCAAGGACAGTGCCGGGCGACGCATTCGCGACCTGCGACTTTCACCGGACACCATCACAGGAATCTTCACCGGGGTCATCACGAAGTGGAGTGACCCAAAGGTTGCCGCGGACTATGGTCGTCCGTTACCTGACATCGACATCACGCCGGTAATCCGTTCAGACGGTTCTGGAACGTCAGCACAATTCGCCGCGTTCATGGCGCATGAATCCAAAAAGATTTGGTCAGCCTTTGCGAAACAGAAGATGTTGGCTCCGGGCATGCCAGTCTCCAACTATCCCGATTTGTCAAACTCAATCGCTCAAAAGGGTTCAGACGGCATTGCAAACTACGTCGCTAACCCAATTGTCGGGCTCGGAGCAATTGGGTATCTCGAATCTTCCTACGCAGTGCAGCGCAACTTTCCTGTGGTCGCCGTGAAGAACCATGCTGGGAAGTACGTGCTTCCCACATCGCGCAATGTGGCCACGGCACTGACCAAGGCGACACTCAATGCAGATCGCACGCAAAACCTCGAAGGTGTCTATACGAACAAGTCTGAGGGCGCCTATCCCATCTC
>RGCY01000330.1 GCA_009918865.1 Actinomycetota bacterium | reverse complement strand
CCAACAAGGGCAGCTGTCTCGACAAGAAAGGAAGCACGAACGTGCCGTTTTTTGAGAAGGCGAAGGTCACCGCAACATCGGAGGATCTCACGTCATACATGAAATTTCTGGAGCCACTGGTGTACGGGCAGCGTGTCGAGCAACCGATTGAGAACGGTGAGACGACGCGCAAGGTGATGCGCAGCCTGAACCGCGCAGCGGACCGGCTGAACAAGAGACTGGTCCGCATTCCTTCCGACGCGAGCAAGGTGGTATTCCGGGTCGGGCGCACGGAGCGCCGCAAGCTCAACATTCCTGCCGAGGAGATCGCACGACGGGTTGCGAAGGCGAAGGCGACATTGGCAGCAAAGGCCAAGGCGGAGTAACCGGAAGGCAGCCCGGACGTGTCAACGATCCGGGCTGTCAACGGCGCGGCTTGGTGTCAACCGGAGCTGTGTCAACAGCCGAGCTGAATTGTCAACTCCCTGTATCATTGATGCATTGGGAGGTGTCAACGAATGAGGCTGCATGATGATCCGTCAATCGTCGAGGTAATTGCGTCAACGATTGCAATACTGACCATTGTGGCAACGATTTACGCAGCGTTGTGGAACGGAAGCGAGCAGGCGCAGGTGGCGCCATGACCATCTGTGACATGTTAAAATTCATCGGCGATGCCGCCGTGGTGGTGATGGCATTCACCGATGTGTTGTTCACCGGGGTGGCCAGCACGGACATGTCCTGCGTGGGAGTCGCGACTTGGGTTTGCTGTGGCGGAGCACTAACCGGCTCGGAACTGCCAACAAATCCCTCACCACCACCTTCAAAATCCGGCGGCTCTTGAACAGCCTGGAAAAGCACCGTCCCGCCGAAAACCGATACGAGAATCACATGGAGCAAAAGGGAGATTGTGAAATCCCGGGAGTTTCTCAGTTTATCAATAAACTTCTGGAGAGGAGACTGACTGTCGTCGGACATATTCGGAAAATTGCCGCAGGGATCGCCTGCGTGCAATCACATTTTCGGCCTGTAAATGAGCAGGCGCAGACCATTCAGGCAAACAAGCACCGTGCTGCCCTCGTGACCAACCACGCCCATAG
>RGCY01000329.1 GCA_009918865.1 Actinomycetota bacterium | reverse complement strand
GCCATTACCATAGCCGCCGGGTCTGCCACCACCAATCAGCTCACCGCAGCAACCAACGGCACGGTCAACTTCACGGGTAACATTACCGGCACAGCGACGAACGGACTCAGCAAGATCGGCAACGGCGCAGTTGTCCTCTCCGGCAACAACACCTATACCGGAGCAACGACGATCAGCGCCGGAACTCTGCAATTTGCGAAGGCCGTCTCACTCTACAATGGCACCGCAGCGAGTTGGACAACTTCCAACATCACGGTGAACTCCGGAGCCACCCTCGCCCTCAATGTCGGCGGCACGGGAGAGTTTACGACCGCAAATGTGACTTCCATCTTGGGCCTTGCCACCAGCATCAACAACAATGGTCTGCGCGGCGGGTCTCAAATTGCATTCGACACGACGAACGCCACGGGCGGCACATTCATCATCAACGATAATATTGTGAATTCCTCCGGCACGGGGAATGGAACACTTGGTCTCGTCAAGCTGGGTGCCAACACACTCACACTGAATGGAACAAATACCTACACTGGCAACACCACGGTATCCGCCGGTGTGCTCTCCATTGCCAGCACCTCCGCGCTTCCTTCGTGGAATACAAATGGCGGATACTCTGTAGCCAACGGTGCTTCTCTGGCCGTTTACAATGCCGTGACGGATGCAAACATCACCACCATGCTCGGCACGACAAACTTCGCAGCAGGTTCAGCGATCGGCTTTGATACCACCACGGCCGACCGGACTTATTCAGCAGCTCTTGGCAATACCGGGCAGGGAGCCCTGGGGCTGACCAAGGTAGGCAGCAATACCCTCACCCTCACTGCCAACAACACCTACACCGGCAACACGACGATCAGCGGCGGCACGCTGCAAGTGGGCGCAGGTTCCACCTCAGGCGCGCTGGGCAGCGGCGCTGTCGTCAACAACGGGGCTCTCGTCTTCAACCGCAGCGACAACATCACCTTGGCAAACAATATCAGCGGCACGGGTAGCCTCACTCAAAATGCATCGAGCATTCTCACCCTCAATGGCACGAACACCTACTCCGGACTCACCAACATTTCCGGAAATGGTGTCATCGAT
>RGCY01000328.1 GCA_009918865.1 Actinomycetota bacterium | reverse complement strand
CGCAGTGGCGAATCCTCCCAGTCGCGCTCTTGCTCCAAACAGTCCACAGCAATGCGTGTGCCCGGTGTGGCAGCAAAGATGCGTGGGAAGGCCTCAATGGCTTCTCTGCGCCGGTCTGCGCCGCCTTTTTTCCAGCGCAGAAAGGTGGACACTTCATCAACGCGGTGCAGGTGGCCAGTGAGGTCCGCGCGCGTTTGCTTGGGCAAGAGTTGCAGGCACTCTTGCTGCGCGCGGGCGTCGCCTCGGTCCGCAGCCAGGAGGTAGGCCTTGGTCAGTGCGGGCACCGTGATGGCCTCCGAAACATCTCGGTAGTCGCGAGCGACGTTGATGAATTTCTCCACTGCTTGGTCGATGTGCCCTGCTTCAGCAAGAGCGTCCCCGGTGATGTCGGGACTGGCTTGCTCGGCTAGTTTGTAGCGGAAAACCTGGATGCTGCGCAGAGCGATGACGCCATCTTGGCTCCATGTACGCAAGCCGATGCGATCAAACTCCACGGAGTCGCTGGAGGCTCCTTTCGCGCCGATCAGCGGGGTGAGGAAACTGACTTCGTACGGAGGCTCGTCGTCGAGAGTGAGCGAGACTTTCTCACCCTGGCGCTGGAAGGTGAGAGTGGCATCGCGCGGCCCGACATTGTTCGCGAATGACTTTGCGGCGGACGAGACCACCAAGTCGTTAAAGTCGCTCGGTGCGTCCACAGTGCCCTGGCTCACAGCATCAGTGGAGGCCGACCAGATGGCAAAGCGGCAGGCATACCCAGGCGGGTTGTGATTCCAGTCGCGCAACTTGTTTTTTGCATTGAGGCACACTTGGAGGGCCTCGGGCTTCCCAGTGATGCGCACATGCAGCACGACGCGCGTGTCATTGCGGATGTGTACGTTCCTCAGCCAGCACCACTCGTGTTTCGGCAAAACCAGAGTGCCGTCGCGCACGGTCCAAGCCTTCACGGGAGCGTTGCTGCTGCGGTTTTGGAAATCGAATTGCTCCAGCAGCCAGCGTTCCTGTTGCTCAGGCGTTTGAGGTGCTTTGGCAAAATCCGCTGCAATCTCCTCCGTCCAGCCGCCCCATTGCTTTTGTTGTTCG
>RGCY01000327.1 GCA_009918865.1 Actinomycetota bacterium | reverse complement strand
CCTGAAGGGTCGTCATCAGCAGCTCCGGTGATGACGCCCGGGCCGAGCAGCCGCAGCCATCGTGGGTGTCGGTGTTTGTGATGTAGGAGTGAATGTTCACCGCTGTTGATGCCGATGCCATTCGTGGACTCAGTGACGTTGTCGCGATGAGCATTCGCATCATGTGTGGGGGGTGCTGAAGAACTCACAGACTCCCGGGGGTCATGCGAACCGTTCTGCTGCACACCGCGAACTTACGCGGCTTTGCCCGTGCTACCGGGGATATCTGGGTAGTCCTGCGGTGGTTGCGTGCCACCAATGCGAGTGAATCCACGTGGGAACTTGCGTTCGGAGGACCCCGCCAAGATGAACAACACTCCGGCAACCACTCCAGGCGTGGTGAGAAAGCCGAGGGAGATGGCGCCGCGTTGCGGTTCGCGAAGGAAAACCAGAAACTCAGGGATGAGTGCGGTTGCGACGAGCAACCAGCCGGCAATCCAAGACTTACGAATTGCAAGCACTCCGAGCGGCACGGTCGCGGCGAATGTGGCAATGGATGAAATCGGGCCATGCTCGTTTTCGAATTTCCACCACCATTCGCCCATGGCGATTGCCCACACATTGAACGCGGTGGTGAGGGCACAGACGGATGTGAGGGTGATGGCGCCCTCATTGGGGCGAGAAAACGCTAACCAGGAAAGCAGCAGCGCTGGCACAACCCACATCGACACCCAGGCCGCTGCTTGCAGCCCTCCTGGGTCGGAAAAGGTTTCGCCAATGATGAACAGTGCGACGAATCCACCGACAAGTGAAAACCAAATGAATCCTTGACGGCGCCAAATGCGCCCACGGCGTTCAGGAGGGAGCGCGAGTGGCCATAGCGCAAGAACCAAGACGATGAGAATCGCTGGCAGCGTTTGACCAATCACGCGTCCCTCCCTCCCGACCGCGCCCAAAGGCGCTGACTTGAAGGTATGCCGTTGTCTGTTGTGTTCACGGGGCAACGGTGAAAGTTGGTCAGTAGGCGTCCGGATTTCATGCCGAGCGAGTGGCAATGCCACACGTCAAGTCTGCGTGTAAGAAGCTCGTTCCTTGTTGGGC
>RGCY01000326.1 GCA_009918865.1 Actinomycetota bacterium | reverse complement strand
ACACTCTTTGTTGGCCTTGAGTTGATGGTGATCCCTGGGTACATCCTTGCGGGATACGCAAAGCGCGATCCACTGAGCACCGAGGGTGCAGTGAAGTACTTCTTGCTTGGCAGCTTCTCAAGCGCCATCCTGCTCTTCGGTATCGTCGTGCTGTGGGGGATTTCAGGTACCGCATCGCTGAGCGGCATCGCTACAGCACTCGCTTCAGGAAACGCAAATGCAGGGCTTGCGGTTGCGCTTGCGCTCATCACCACTGGATCGGCATTCAAGATTGCCGCAGTGCCCTTCCACTACTGGACACCAGACGCCTACCAAGGTTCACCAACACCAATCACTGGATACCTCTCGGTTGGTCCGAAGGTTGGTGCGTTTGTGCTGCTGATCAAGTTGTTTGTTATTGCCCTCGCTCCGCTCGCAACACTCTGGATTCCGGTAATGGTGGTGTTGGCGGCCGCAACAATGACGCTTGGTAACCTTGTTGCTCTGACACAGAGCAACGTGAAGCGCATGCTGGCGTACTCGTCGATCGCACACACTGGGTACTTGATGGTGGGCATCGTCGCCGCCGGCGCTGGGCAAGCTGCGGGAATTGCGGGAGTGCTCTTCTACACCGCGGCGTATGCGTTCATGAACCTTGGCGCATTTGCATTCTTGACCGCACTGCAGGGTCGACCTGGCGCTACCACGCAGCTCTCCGACCTCGCCGGTCTCGGCCGAAAGCATCCGCGCATGGCGCTCCTCGCAACGATCTTCTTGTTGAGCCTCACCGGCATTCCGCCAACGGCGGGCTTCTTTGCCAAGACCTATGTGATCCTGGCCGCGGTGCAGGCAGGTGGACCAGCCACGATCCTCGCCGTGATCGCGGTGTTGAATGCCGCAATCGCGGCCTTCTACTACCTGCGCGTCATCGTGTATCTCTTCATGCGTGACCCGGCTGAGCCGGCTATTCAGGTGGCGGAGGGACCATTGCTGCGCGCCGGCCTCTTGATCGCCGCCATCGGCACGGTGGCCCTCGGGCTCGCCCCAACCCCGATCATCGAGGCGGTTGTTCAGGCACTCGCCAAGTAGGGGCTGCCCCCG
>RGCY01000325.1 GCA_009918865.1 Actinomycetota bacterium | reverse complement strand
GCACGGTGGAACTCCTGGAGCTCTCCGGTGTCGACGAGGTTTGAATCTCGCTGCACGTGCAGCGCCAGCCCAAGATAGTGCACGGCACTCTTGTATTCGGCGAGCGCTGCCTTGACGTTGCCGTTGGTGTCCGCGGCGACGGCGGTATTCGCAAGTTTGAGCGCCTTCTGGGACAAATGAGTGGCTGTCGTCTTGCGCTTGTCATCGGACAATGCACGTGGTGTGAGCGTCGTCACTGCTCGAGGGTCTCTGAGCTCCGCTTGAGCTTGCTCGAGAGTGCAGCACTTCCCCGTGTCGAGGTTCCGGAAGGCCATCTCCCACACGACGGCCTGTGGCGTGTGAATCGTAAATATTGGCTGTGAACGGTGGCTGTTAATCGCGGATGTGAAGTGCTTGGATTATGCTGTGAGAGAGGAGCGACAGACATAATAATTTCGAGAACGCGCGCTATGCGCGCTACCTGTAGCTGAAGTCCATCACAGAGCAGTTCATGCTCGCTAGCACATTCTGCTCGCCACTTCCGAATCGCGTCCGCATCATATGGATGTCGTGCCCCACCGCGGGTCGTAGCATGAGGTAGTCGATGCGCACTCTGCTTCGCTGCCCCTCATGTTGGGGGATCTCGTGCGTCACGTCCAGGAAGCATTCCCGGTCGGCGTGTATCGTCGCATAGAATTCAGTCATGGCCGTGATCGAGATGTTGCTGACCTGGCTCATGGCACGTATGGCACTATCTCCACTCCGGCGCGCATCCGTGCTAACCAGTGGGAATGCCAGATTCTTCTTCCGATACCACACCGCCCGTGCAGGTCCGGCGTGAGTGCAGTTGCAGCCCGCGCAACGCAGCGAGAATGTGCCTTGCCCTTCGAGAGAGCTCAACAAGTAGCCGAGCTTGGCCCACATCCAAACACATCCATAGCCGGCACACTTGGAGTAACTGGGGCCAGCACCTTCACAGGCCTAGCCACAGCTAACGGTGGACTAACAGTAAGTGGCGCTACATCAATCACGTTAGGTTATGTAGGTCAAAAATCTGGTGGATGGTCTTACACCATCGCAGGTGACATGAACGGTGATAGA
>RGCY01000324.1 GCA_009918865.1 Actinomycetota bacterium | reverse complement strand
GTTAGCAGCTGCTTCCACGACGCGCACTTGCGCAGGTTGCAAGCGTGCATCTGCCAGAGTGGCGTTCAACAGTAGCTGCTGCGCCCTGCCATTCGGTGCCGTGAGGCTTGCGCTTCGTCCATCTTGACGAACCGCAGTTCCAGCGAGTTCTGCCAAAGATTCGAAACTTTCGACTCCTTGTCCCAGCACATACGCACAACACCCTTCGCCTCGGATGAATCCATCAGCACGCGCGTCAAATGCAAACGATCTGCCAGAGGGCGAGGTGATGCCGGCAGCGCTGTATGCAGCTGTAGTTGATGGAAGAAACATCATGTTTACGCCAGCAAACAGCGAGCTTGGACAGTCACGCAGCAGCATGGTGCTACGGGCATGGTGGCACGCCACTAGTGAGGCAGAGCATGCAGTATCAATCGCTTCGCACTCTCCATGCAAGCCGAGCACGTACGACAAACGGCCGGCCGCGAAGCAATGCCCGAGGCCGGTGAAGGCGTAGGTATTGGTCAGTTGAAGAGCGTCCTTGAACTCCATGGACATGATACCGACATAGATGCCTGTGTTGCTTCCTGACAATTGAGCCCGAGGCAAGCCAGCCCCATGAAAGGCCTCGTACCCAAGCTCAAGCAAGTGCCGCTGCTGTGGGTCCATTGTGCTTGCTTCGGCTGGAGGAATCCCGAAAATGGCATTGTCAAAAAGTGCCACAGAGGTGATGAAGGCTCCGTGCAGTGCTACATGTGAAGAGCTCCAACGACCCGCGGCCCCTTCGTTGGAAGCATCGGAGCTCGTTGCAGCAAGGTTCCACGTCGCAGCGAGGCCTCGCGTGGTCGCCGGCAGCAATGCAGTTGCACCCGCTATGCTAACGCAGTTGGCTTCCTTTGATGGCAGCGCCACCGGTGTTGCCAAAACTGTGTCTGCAGCGGTGGCAAACAGGGCAGCGATCGACCTCGCTGTTGGGTGATCAAACACTATCGTGCTCGGCAGCACAGTGTGCACTCCGACGGCCGCCTGCAGCTGGTTGCGCAGCTCAACGGCCCCAAGAGAGTCAACACCCGCATCCATCAGAGGTGTGTCAGCGTCTACC